>SLFT01000160.1 GCA_007124105.1 Candidatus Hydrogenedentota bacterium
ACTCCGCTACCCTGGGTGGTTGATACCGCCCCCTCCGGTTTACCCCAACGGGGTTGCGTCCGTCTCTGACTACGCAACCCCGTTGGGGTAGGCTGATGCTGGGGAGGCGTACCCAGGGTAGCGGAGTACCGCAACCCCGGGCTATGATATTTAATCCCGTTGGGATATTGAATACAAGTACTGGCATATCAGTGCTCGATTATCAGCCAGCAAAAGACGTGGTTAATGACAAGAACCGGGGTATGTGTTAAGTCGGCACGCTGAAGCGTGAACACCACGCACGATGAAAGTTTCTGTGATTGTGGACAACCCCTGCGATGCGGGAAGTAAGGGACTATGATGCATAGCGGTGCGCCAAGCAGATTTTTTACGCGCGACACACGCCTGTTCTGGTGTGTGACCGTAGCGTTGCTTGCGCTTTTTGGGCTTGTACAGGTTCACGAGCTTATCCCCTGGCTTCATCATGACGCGGACGACCATCTGCCCGGCGATTATTGTCCCTTCTGTATTATCAAGTGCGCGTTGACCTTTGCCGTGGCGGTTTATGTGACGCTGTGCATGTATCCCCGCATGCGTTGCAGCGTAACGCAGCCCCCCGGCCTTTTTACCCCCCTTCTCATCGTCCTTTCCTTCCCCGCGCGCGCGCCGCCGTCGCCGCTTCCCATCTCAGGTTCATGAGTCGCTGAACAGCAGACCCACTGTCGCAACCCATGAGACCGTCCGACGCGCCCTGTTTCTAAACTTGGGCGCGCTCCTTAATCCGACTGGAAGCCGCTTCCAGGTTCCCGCTGAAATTCATCTGTATTTCTGATGGCGGGCAATTGATAAGGCGTTAAGGCCAGGTGATAGTCGGGCGCTTCGCGACACATACCAACTACCCTCATCATCATTTTCCTTTTTATATTAACAACAACTATTTCAGGAATTATATTTATGTATACACGCAAAGGATTTACGTTGATTGAACTGCTGGTGGTGATTGCCATTATTGGCATTCTTGCCGCCATTTTGCTTCCGGCCCTTGCCCGGGCGCGCGAAGCGGCGCGTCGCGCCAGCTGCCAAAACAATATACGCCAAATCGGCTTGATGTTGAAAATGTACGCCAACGAGAGTCCCGGCGAAGCGTTTCCGCCTATGAAAAGCCGCGGCTGCGACGGCGCCATCCATGCGATGGAACAGATGTTCGATGTGGAGGCGGTGTACCCCGAGTATTTGACCGACCTTGACGTGCTGATTTGTCCGAGCGCTACCGGCGGCGGCACGGCGCTGGCGCGTTGGGACCAGGGTGAAACGGACAGCCCCTTCTGGCGCGAGATAGACGGCTTTACGAACAACGGGATTGTGGAGCCGTGCGAGGTGGGCGATTACCCATACGCCTATTTGGGGTGGGTAATCACCGAGAACATGCTTGATACGCCCGCAAAGATGGCCGAATTCGAGCAGAACGTGCTTGAAGAGCCGAACAGTCTTGCCGAGCGCATCCTTGAAGAACCGCGACGGGTACATGAGGACTGGCCCGTGATCCCGGGTTCGGGCAACGCGGGAACCGACACCATACACCGCATGCGCGAAGGCGTGGAGCGTTTCCTGATCACGGACATCAACAACCCGGGCGCCAGCGCACAGGCGCAATCCACCGTGGCCATGTTCTGGGACGTAGTCTGCGACGATCCAGTCCACTTCAACCATGTGCCCGGCGGCGGCAACGTATTGTTTATGGACGGTCATGTCGAGTTCATTCGCTGGCCAGGCAGCGCAGGGCCCGGCGGTACGTGGGAAAACATAGAAGGTATACCACTGCCCGTGGGCACACAGTTCCCACTGGATGCCGGCGGCATTGTGCTGCATGAGGCGGGTCACATCTATGGCGAACGGGTACAGCCCGCACCGTAAGCAAAGCCAGTTAATAGATTTCCGGTACGGCATTGTCTGACAGGTCGGACGCGGTCTTACTGTGTCCGACAATGTCCGACAGCCCACCACAAAATCAACATTTCACAGCGACGCTGGTTGTATTCCTGGGAATATACCATTTCCCAGTGCTGTATTGCTTATGATGGTCGGAGTTCGTTATTCTTATGTCCCCTTCAAAAGCGCGCATCGCGTGACGCGCTGCACCTTAACAATACAGGAGAACTGCCGTTTATGGTATTGCTTGAACAGGTAAGACGTCGCCTCGGTCCGGGCGTGACGTTTTATTGCGAACATTTTCATGCTGAACCCGGCGCGCGTGTAGCGCTGTTCGGGCCGAGCGGCTGCGGCAAATCAACACTCCTGAACCTCGTCACCGGGCTGCTGCGCGCCGATGCAGGCGTTATCCGTGTGGACGGCCAGGAGATACAGAATTATTCAGAAAGCAAACTGGACGCCTTTCGCGGCGAGCGACTGGGCTTCGTTTTTCAGACCTTCAACCTGCTTGCCCCGTTTACGGCGTTGCAGAACGTGATTGTGGGCATGCGCTTTGCCGACGTTATTCCCGACAAGGAATGGAAAGACCGCGCGCGGGCCATGCTCGACCGTGTTGGACTTGGCCATCGGCTGCACAGCAAGCCGGGCGTGTTGAGCGTGGGGGAGAGGCAGCGCGTGGCCATTGCGCGCGCGCTGGTAAACGAGCCCAAATTGATCGTGGCCGACGAGCCTACGGGCAGCCTTGATCCCAAGACGGCCGAAGGCGTTATGGCGTTGTTGCTCGAATTATGTGAACAGGAGGCGGTCACGCTGTTGCTGGTCACCCACGACCGGGGCATCGCCGAACGGCTGCCGCAGCTCTTCGATTGCACCGACCTGGTGAAGGAGAGTCAGTCATGAGTCTATGGAGAATCGCCTGGAGTTACCTGTGGAACCGTAAACTGACCACGGCGCTCACTGTCCTTTCCGTGGCGCTTGGCGTGGGCCTTATTTCGGCGGTGTTGACCCTGCGCGAAGAGACGCAGCGGCGCTTCGAGGAGGAGGGGCAGGCCTTCGACATCGTTATTGGCGCGAAAGGCAACCCGCTGCAACTGGTCTTGAGCACGGTCTATTTTCTGGACGCGCCCACGGGTAATATGGACATTGCCATTTTCAATGAGTTGAAAGAGCATGAGGACGTGGTCGCCGCGTTTCCGATTGGCATGGGCGACACCTATCGCGGCTATCGCATCGTAGGCACAACCCCTGATTTAATGGAGTTCGAGTGGGGCGATCGTACCCCCTATGCCCTTGCCGAGGGCCGGTATTTCGATGCGCCCTTCGAGGCGGTTGTTGGCGCCAATGTGGCGGAGGACGCGCGGTTGCGTCTGGGCGCAACTTTTTACGGCACCCACGGATTCGTGGATTCGCCCTACGCGCAGGCGCATGAGGATCATCCCTATACGGTGGTTGGCATCCTGGAACGTTCCGGCTCGCCCAACGACCGCGCCATCTTTTGCAATATCCAGGACGTCTGGGACGTCCACGATCATGGCGACGACCATGACCACCATCATGAACACGGCGAGGAATGCGATCATCATCATCCGCACGACGATATCACGGCGGCGCTCATCAAGCTGGCGTCGCCGGCAATACGTTTCGAGTTCAAGGACCTTGTGAACCGCAACTACAATGCCATGGCCGCCATTCCCATCCAGGAGATACAGAAACTCTATGAACAGCTGCTGGGCATGGCCAAGTTGGTGCTGCTTGCCATCGGTTATCTGGTGGTGGGCATTTCGGCTTTGTCTATATTGATCGGGCTGTACATGGCCATTCTGCAACGGAAACGGGACCTTGCCATCATGCGCGCTTTGGGTGCGACGCGCGGCGAGATATTCGGTGCGGTGATCATCGAGGCGTTCTGGGTGACGCTGCTGGGCGTGGTCGCCGGGTGGTTCATGGGCGCTGTGGTTTGCGCCGCGTTAAATCAATATCTAGTTGCGCAGGTTGGCTTCCATGTGTCCGCAGTACGGCTGACGGCCGATTTGGTGGCGGCGTATTCAGCGGTTATCCTGATGGGCCTGATCGCGGGCATCCTGCCCGCCTGGCAGGCCTATCGCACCGATGTCGCCCGCGACCTTTCTGAATTATAAACCCTGGTAAAGGATAGGAATCATGCGTAGACGCGCAAAACGTGATTTGATGACCTTGGTTGGACTTGTGGTAATTGTGGCCAGTGTTGTGGGCGTAAACGGTTATCTACGCCGCGCCGGGCTACGCGAACATTATGAGCGGATGCGCGCTGTGGTGGAAGCGAAACATCGTGGTGAAGGCGTGGCCCTAATCGAATGGAACGAATTGCATCAGGTTCAGGGTCGTCGTGTGACAGGCGCTATATTCCCGGACTCATTAAAGGAGAAAGACGGGCGCCTGGTTAACATCGTGGGCTTCATGAGTCCTATTGACCAATTCCGCAACGTCAGTGAATTTATGCTGTTGCCGGTGCCGCTGGTCTGTTACTTCTGTGACGCGCCGCCCATGCGCGACATTATCGAGGTGAAATTGCGCGAACCCGCGAACATGATCAACGAGCCGGTGCTCATTGGTGGACGCCTGCAACTTCACGAGGGACCGCGCCCGTTGTTTTTCTATACCATCGAAGATGCGTTGTGGAACGAGGCGGTGTATGACGATGAAGCCACCGAGCAGATTACGGAACAGCAGCATAGACTTCACCTGATTGAAGGGTTTGACGAGTTGCGGCGCGGCCCCGGTATGATGGACGAGCCCGAAGAGGAGTTGCTGCCCGGCTACACGCCTCCGGAAACGTTGGAAGATGAAGAGGAATAGCGGTTCCGGCTGACTGCGCAGGCGACGCGCTCGGGATAGGGGTGATTCGCTGCGCAACGGAATATGCGCGTCAGATTTGTGAGCGCCCCTCGAGTGCGTGGGCAAGGGTGACGGCGTCTGCGTATTCCACGCCGCCGCCCATGGGTACGCCGTGGGCGATACGGCTCACGGGCACATCCAGGGCGCCAATGCGCCGTGCCAGGTACAAGGCGGTTGCCTCGCCCTCGGCGGTGGTATTGGTGGCGACAATCACTTCGGTTACGGCGCCGTCTTCAACGCGTTTGAACAACAAATCCAAGGCCAGTTCCTCGGGACCGATCCCTTCCAACGGATTGAGCACGCCGTGCAGCACATGGTAGAGTCCGCGATAAGAGCCGCCCTTTTCAATGGCCATTGCGCCAGAAGGCTGTTCAACCACGCAGATTACGCTGTGGTCGCGGCGCTCATCGGCGCAGACGACACAGGGGGTTGCGTCGGTGAGGTTGCGGCACAGGGGACACCAGGTGATGCGCTCGCGCGCGACACGCACGGCGTCGCTGAAATCGAAGGCCTGCTCTTTGGGCATGGACAGTACATGGAGCGCGTACCGTTCCGCTGATTTCCGGCCCACCCCCGGCAGCCGCCGGAACGATTCTATCAGCCGCTCTACAATCGGCGATTGGATAAACATAAGGCTCCTTGCTGTCAGTCCGCCAGCGAGACGCGCGCGTCAATGCGCGCGCGAATCTCTTCCCACTCGCTGATAACGGCGTCCCGGGTCAGCGCATCGAGACGGTCAATGAACAGTTTACCCTGCAAATGATCGTACTCATGCTGGATGACGCGCGCCAGGAAATCATGGGCTTCGAAGTCAAGCATGTTCCCTTCGATATCCTGTGCGCGTACGCGGATATGTGTGGCCCGCGGCACCGGCGCGTAAAGGTCTGGCAAACTCAAGCAACCCTCTTCCTCGTATGCCTTGCCGTCCATTTCGACAATCTCGGGGTTGACAAGGCATAGCGGTTCGCCCTCCGGTTCGCATAGCACCAGCACCTGTTGCCGTACGCCAACCTGTGGGGCCGCCAATCCGACGCCGCAGCTGCTTTCCATGGTTTCCAACATATCAGCCACAAGCCTATGCAAATCCCCGCCAAATCGCACTACCTGAGACGCTTCCTCTTTCAAAGGGGCGTCGGGGTAGATTACTATGTCCATAAGGGCCATCAACCTATCTCCTGTCAAATGTAATACAGATGCCGCGTTTATCCACTACACGCAGTATATACGGTAAATGCAACACGGTGCAAAGATGAATCATTCCAAGTGGAAAGCGGTCGCGCCCACCCTCAGTCCACTTTTGATCTTTATTGGCAGCCAGTTACTTTATGTTCTTAGTCGTCTGCAAATTTCATTGCCATTTCCTTGGCTTTGCGAATATCCATTTTGCCGGTTCCCAGCACCGGTATCTCGTCAATATGGTGGAAGGCATTGGGACGCGGACGCCACAGGTTGGGCAGGTCGCTGTCCTGTAATCGTTCCTTAAGTCGTTTCAACTGATCATCGTCGAGTGTATGAAGCACCACGAGGCGTTCGCCCCGGGACTCGTCAGGTACACCAGCTACGACAAGGGTTTGCTCAGTGAGTTCGAGGAGATTATGAAGGCATTCTTCCACGTGATTGTGGGGGATCATCTCACCGCCGATTTTGCTGAAGCGGGCCAGCCGGTCCGTGATCATGATGAAACCGTCTTCATCAATGGCGGCAATATCGCCGGTGGTATACCATCCGTCCCGCAACACCTTTTCGGTGCGCTCAGGGTCGTTGAGATAGCCCGCCATGATATTGGCGCCTTTGACCAGCAGCAGGCCGGACGCCCCGACGGGCAGTTCTTCTTCGCGGGTATTCGGATTGACCACTTTTACCGCCTGATATGGGAAAGGTTTTCCGATTGTGCCATGCTTGCAATGCCGCACATAGAAGCCGGGCGACTCGGAATCGAAAATGTTTGCAGAAACAACGGGCGCGCATTCCGTGGTTCCGTAGCCTTCCATGGGCTCGACATCGAATTTATCGCGGAAAGCGACGCGAATGCGTTCAGGCAGTTTTTCCGCGCCCGCCACCACACATTCCAGGCTGGCGAGCTGCTCCGGGTCGCATCTGCGAATGAATCCTTGCAGGAATGTGGGCGTGGCGATCATGATCGTTCCGCGATATTTTTTTATCAGTTGTCCAATCGCCTTGGGTTCCAGCGGATTGGGATGAAAGACCGAACGCAACCCCTCAGTCATCGCCGCCCACAACGTTACTGAATACCCGAAGGAATGGAACAAGGGTAGAAATCCGACGAGACCTGAAGTCTTGTCATGGGGGAACATTTCGCGCGCGCCTTGAATGACGGCGGTGATGTTGCGATGGGTGAGCACAACGCCCTTGGGAACGCCCTCGCTGCCGCTCGAGAAAATTACGGTGGCGATGTCATGCTCCGTTTTCGGTTCGGCGCCTAACAGGCGCAACAACGCCCGCCTTGGCATGAACAGCGCCAGCAGCATGGCCACAATCCGATCCTTTCCAGAGACAGACTGTTTGATGTCCTCGAGATACACGGCCTGCCCAGGCGGTTCGAGGGGCACACGCTCGAGGAAAGCGCGCGACGTGATGGTGTGCGTTGTTTCGCAACGTTTGGCGCATTCGGCGATGATGTCTGAGGAGGCGGTGTAATTAAGGTTTACGGGAACGCGTCCCATTGCCTGAGCGGCGAGGTTTGCCAGCGCGCCGCCGATGGTGGGCGGCATGAGTACCCCCACCATTGGCGCGTCGCCCAGTATGGGCTTGAATTTACGCGCAAGGGCAATGGTTCCGACGAGCGCCTTGAAATAAGTCAATTTGCCTGTCAGCATGTCTGCCATGCAGACGCGCCACAGATAGCGGCGCGCCACGCGTATAAAGCCGTATTGGAGCACATCGTCGCGAAAGCGCCGTTGCATGTAAATTTCCATGGTGAGGTGTTGCACCGCGTCGCGCGTATTGAACGCTGTTGTGGCCGCGGGCAGCGGGACGCCACAACGGACATGTACCGGAAACCGAAATACGCCGGGGAAACGCCAGTGGATGCGTCGGTTTCGGAATACATAAAGACACTCCCACAAGCGGCTGAGGGCAACGGGAAGGATGGGAGCGCCAATATCCCGGGTCAGCAATTCATAGTCCTGATACCAGGGCATTGCGATACCGTCGCGCTGCAGCTGTTGTGACCGGTTGACGCAAACCAGATTGCCTTCGGCAATCGTGCGCCGAATTGTCGTAAGCGCGGCGTCCAGCCCCGCTTCATCACGGGCGTCCACGGGGATGATATACATACATCTTGCGCAATGGCGCAACCAGGGCGTATCAAGCAAATCGGCGCCGACCACAAAGTACACTTCGCGGTCGAGTGCAGCCTGCAGGGCCATGGCATCCACAAATGATTCATGATTGCCAACAAGCAGCGCGCCGCCCTCTTCCGGGATATGATGCCTGTCCGCTGCATGAAGCTTGAAGAGTGTTCCGTCCAGACACCACCAGAACATGCGTATGGCCATGATGGGCTTGGATATGCACAGCACCAGGCCAATACCGAGCGCGCTGACCGCCATGAACCCGAAGACGCTGTATGCGGACAATCCAAGGGATTCCAGCGCCAGAAATACTATCGAGGAAAGGGCGATGCCCACCCAGGTGAGCATGTTTACCGCCGCAATGACGCCGCCCTTGAGTTGTTTGGGCGCGCGTCGCTGAATGGCGGCGGCCAGGGGCACGCCATACAAGCCCGCGAAGCAGCCCAGGCCGAGCGCGAACAGCAACACGACCAGATAATGACCGCTTGTGGCCGCGGCCATCCGATGCGCCAGCCCGTCCGTACCGCCGGTCAGAGGAACGGCGATGGCGCGGCATACGGGGATGATGGTGGCGCTGTGAAACGCGGCGGGCGCGGCCAATAACAATGAGAATACGGTCATGCCTAATGCGCCCACGGGTACAAGGCCGAGTTCGACTTTGCCGCGTGATAAATACCCGGCGAACATGGCGCCCGCGCCGATGCCGATGGCGATGGCGGCGAGCAGGTACGAGGTGAGATCTTCTGAGATAACAAGGTCTATTTCGGCGAACTTGAACATATTCTGACGGGCCAAGGCGCCAACGAACCAGAAATATACGTATCCGATCACTGTAAACAAGAGGATGCGATCATGCCAGACAGCGGAGAAGTTTTTTCCCATGCCCTGCCAGGGGCGCAACGGATTCTTGGGGATAGGCTGGTCTGGATTGGCAGCTGGCGGGCGCGTGATGAAATACGAGGTGACAATGCCCAGCGCGGACAGCGCTACCAACACCGCTGAAGCCAGATACACGCGCCCTTCCAGCGCCAGAAAGAGCGGGCCGGCAAGGCCCATTCCCGCTATGATGGCGATGATGGTGTACATCTGGATGACGCCGTTGCCCCATGACAAGCGCGCGGGCGGCAATATTTCAGGGAGTATGCCGTATTTCGCGGGACCGAATAGGGCGCTTTGGGTCGCCATGAAAAAAAGGATACACCATATCAGCGGCGTATATCCGAGATAAAAGGCGATTCCGCCGAGTGCCATGACGGATATTTCGATCCATTTGGTGGCCACGGCGAGACGTTGTTTACTGAACCTGTCAGATAACGCGCCGAACAGTCCCGGAAAAATAATGAAGGGCATGGCGAACAGGAACGTGGCAAAAGCGGGCACAAAGGTGCTCGCCGGCCAGCGCCCGAAATACAGATAAGCCGTAGCGTCCTCTGATGCGCCGCGGAACAGACTCAACAGATAGAAAATGATAATGTATTGGTACAGATTATCATTGAATGCGCCCTGGAATTGCGTCACCACCAGCGCCCAGAACCCGCGCTTGTTGAACTGGTCTTCCCGCATTGCGGGCGAAGAAGTTCTTGTCTCCATACAATCAGCCTCTCCTGCCTACGGCGTTGCCTGGCAACGCCCGGTTATTTGCAACGGCGCAGCGCCCGGAATTTGTCCGGGATAGCGGCGTTGCACGGTCCAGTGGCGAGCCCGTATACAGCGGGTCGCCCGCGACTTCGTTTGAAAGACTTGCCCCCAAGAAACAACATGCTTATTCAACCTGGTCCGCCTGCGAGCGCACTTGTTCCAGGCGCTTGATCAGGTCGAGACACTGCTGATCGGAAAACGGCATCAGCGCATTGTGGATGGCGCCTCGATAAACAGGCTCGACCTTGTCTATCAGCGCTTTTCCGCGACGGGTAAGAACCACGTGATAAATTCGCCTGTTTCCCGTTACTTCCTGTCTCTTGACAAGTCCTTTGCTCTCGAGTTTATCTAAAACGGAAGTGATGCTGGCGCGGGTAACTACCAGGCGCTTGCTCAAATCAGATTGCGTCCACGCGCTCTTCTTATACTTCAATGCGAACAAGACGTTGAATTGCGCTTCGGTTAAGTCGAATTGCCGGAAAAGAGTCGCGCCCTTCTGAGACACCAAAGTCGCTGTGCGCACAATATTCAGCACAAGCTCGTGCCGTATATCCTCAAGGGGCTGTTCAAGTTCCAACTCGCGATTTATTGATACGCCCATGATGTCGTGATGACTCCCTTGTTGTTAGCGTTGTCCGGTACGGCGCAACATGTTCTCTTTTATGTGGACAGGCGCGGTATTTGCCGCCAGTGCTGTGGTTAGGCATTTAACGTCATTGTCATCCTTGTGCCAGACAGGAGAAATGGGCGGCGCCACAGGCGCAAGTGCGCGCCGCCAATATCCTGATTGATACAGTATAAACTATGACAGCAGTAAATGTAAACTGTCTAACAGTTAGATTGGCAGGAAAAGTCTGCAAACAAATTGGCCCTTTCAGTTAACGCGTCAACGTAAACATTTGTTGGACTAAACAGGCGGGGCCTCTTCTCTGGAAGGTATTGACCATAGTGACGGTATTTACGGATGCCGCATCTACTGTGACAATATCTCTTGATTCCACGGCGTCTAGTCCAACAGCATTGTTTGACCTGTTCGACGCTGTCATATAAGGTCCAACAATGTCTGACGGCCCGCCATCCAATAGGAGGGCTTTGGCGGTGTTGTTTGGAAAATGGCATGCTGACGCGCGCTCGTGATATGCTAAGGTGGTGTGGCGCTGGCGCCTCGCCTCTTCCTGTGATGCAGCGCGTTTTTTGCCGCATTTTCGGGGAAAGTCTGCGTGTTTTTTTCCAACGCGGACAAGTTCGCCCTGGGGGCATTGCTGTCCAAGCGCTACAATCCGAATGGGCCGCCATCGCTTAGTGTAGGACCGCAAAGCGCTTCCCCAATGCGTTGCGCTCACATACCCCGTTTTGTTTGCGTCAACAGTATGTCGTAGATTCTGTCAGGATACACAATACGTGACTCGTGTACTGAAATATCGCCTTTCGCTTATGATGTTCCTGGAATACCTTGTTCCGGGCGCTACGGTACCGATTCTGAGCCTGTACTTAAAAGACAATCTGGGCTTTGAGTCATATCAAGCGGGGATAGTCATGGCCATGCCCGCGCTTGCGGCGATAGCCGCGCCGCTCGTTGCATCACACATTGCCGACAGATATATCAGCGCGGAACGGTTGCTGGCAATGTGTCATTTCGCCTGCGGCCTGTTAATGCTCGCGTTAACCCGGGTCGAAACCTTTCCGTTGTTCGTGTTTGTATTCGGTTGCTATGGCATTTGCTTTACGCCCACGCTTGGGTTGACCAATGCCGTGGCCCTCCATCATATTACGGACGCAAAACGTGATTTCGGCGGGATACGTCTGTGGGGCACCGCGGGCTGGGTGGTGGTGGGTTGGGTCTTTGGTTATTTCTGGATTCGGGGCGGCGGTCCGGGCGAGCGGCTGCCCCATGCGCTTATTGTGTCGGGCGCAACTTCGTTGACATTGGCTGTTTATTCGCTGACGTTTCGACCTGCGCCGCATGATGCCGATACCGAGAAGAACGAGCCTTACGGCGACATGTTGCGTCTTTTCCTTAAACCGGGAATGCTGCTGCTTTGTCTGTTATGCTTTCTTAACAGTGCTTGCCATCAATTCTACTATTTCGGCATGAGTCCTTTCTTGAACCAGACAGACTTTCCGTCCGCCTTTATTATGCCCGGGATGAGCGTTGGTCAGGCTTCAGAAGTGGTGGTGCTGGGCCTTATGGGCTGGTGCCTGTTGCGCATGAGCATGAAGACAACAATGCTCATCGGCGTTGTTGCCCAGGGCATACGCATGGTGATGTTTGCTTTCGCTGGCAGCCATGCCGTGGTAATTGCGGGTATTAGCCTTCATGGATTCTGTTTCGCGTTCTTTTTTATCACGGCATACTTGTACGTGGAATCGCACAGTTCGCGCGCAAACCGCGCGGGAGCGCAACAGGTGCTGACTATCATGGTGGCGGGCGCGGGCACTTTGGCGGGGTTCTTGAGCGCGGGCTGGACCGCGCAATGGCTCACTGATCCGATTACCGGAATTGTGGATTATCGCAGTTACTGGCTGACGCCCGCCGTGTTGTGCGCCATCGTGGCTGTCATGCTCGCTGTGGGCTTCCATGAAATCTCACCGGACAAGTCGCCCGATGCGCCTGAACCAAACGCGTCATGAGTGGCTGCTCCGGATTCCATTGGTTGACAGGCGTCTTGTAGAAGCGCGTATAATGGCAAGCGCATTCTTGAAGGCTTTTTATTTTGAAAGCCGTGTAACGTTGTTTGTGTGATTTTCAGGAGATACGCAAGGTATGTTGGCATCACGGATTGTTTCGTTTCTGCGTCAATGGCGTCCGGCGGCATGGACGTTCTATCTGACGATATCGCTTGTTACATTTGGCGGTTGCGCCACGCTTGGCTCTGACACACAGTCATCAGTGCTTGCCGCCAAGAATCGCGTTGCGCCCGCGATGGTACATATACGCCCGGTAAAAGAGGTGTTTATTGCCGGGCAACGACGGGAAATTCCCACGATTGGAAGCGGCTTTATTATTTCCCGTGACGGCTACATGGTCACCAATGAGCATGTGGCGGGAGACAGCAGTGTTGTATGGTGTGTGCTCAGCGACAACACCGAGATTGAAGCGCGGGTTGTCGGCGCCGACCCGGACACGGACATTGCCGTGCTCAAAGTGGAAACGGATGCCCTATTGCCTCATGTAACGTTTGGTCGCTCGGATACGCTCGAGTCGGGACAAATGGTGATGGCCCTGGGAAGTCCACACGGCCTGGCGCGCAGCGTGTCCCTGGGGATTATCAGCGTCCCTGATCGCTATTTAGGCGATATTGGCGTGATGGCCGCGCCCTACAATAACTGGATACAGACTGACGCGGCGATTAATCCTGGCAATAGCGGCGGGCCCTTGATCAATCTGCGGGGCGAGGTTGTCGGCGTCAACTCACGCGTACTGAGCGGCGCGGAAAATGTGGGCTTTGCCATTCCCATTGATATTGCCCGCGAGGCAATTGAGGCGATTATTGAAGAGGGGCGGGTTCGTCGCAGCTGGCTGGGGCTGCAATTTCAAGAAATGGCCGCGCGAACAGACGACCCAAGCGCGCGCGGCGTGGTTATTGCCGATGTTTCGCCGTTGTCGCCCGCGCAGGAGGCGGGGGTGCGTCCTGGCGATTTGCTCTTGCAAATCAACGAAAAAGTCGTTGACGCGCGTTTTGAGGAAGACCTTCCTTATGTGCGCAAGGCGGTAGCGGACCTGCCCATAGGTGAAACAGTGGCGCTCCATCTTATGCGGGGCGGCGAGCCCGTAGAAGTGACGCTCCAGACAGAAGAGAAGGTTGCCACGAAAGGCGGTCAGGTCGAATTTTCAGCGTGGGGATTCACTGCGGCGGAGATGACCCCTGAACTGGCGCGGCGCGCGCAAATGACAGAGCGGACCGGCGTATTGGTTTCGGGGAGCATGCCCGGCGGCATTGCGGCGCAGGCGGGACTAGACCAGGGCGACATTATTCTCAAGATGGACGATATGCCGATGCATACGCTTGCGGAATTCAGTCATGCCTATCAGCAGCGCGTGGAGTCACAGCAACGGCTGGTGATGCTCTTTGTGAGACGCGGGGCCGTCACGCGTTTTGTGTTGCTGGATACGAAGACCCCAGACACGGATACGCTTGAAAAGGAAACGCTTGATTATGTGGATTAAATCACTACTGAAAATGACATGCTTGACCCTTGCCTTTTTTGCGACGGCGGCGTATGCGAAAAGCTTTGAACCGGCTACCTTGCAACAGGCGTATGAGCAGCTGCATGAGGCCGTCTGTGTGTTGACCTTCACCCAGGAAGCAACCGATCCGCGTTCAGGTGAACAGGAGCGCCAGGATGGAACTGCCGTGGCCCTTGTGGTGTCGCCAGAGGGCCTCTTGATGTCTAACGGACATCTGCAACTCGAAAATATCCGTTCTTTCAACTTTCGTGTGCGTATCAATCGCGGTGATGAACAACTCGAGTTCCCTGCCGTTATGCTTGACAAACCGGAAGATGTAAATCTCAGCTTTTTGAGGATTCAATCTGACGAACCGCTGAACCTGCCCTTTGTACGCTTTGCGCGAGGAAGCGCATTGCGCCTGGGCGAACCGGTGGCGCTTGTGGGTATTATGGGCGAGGCCATGGGCTTCCACCGTAGCGTACGAGTAGACCGGATTACCGCTATTCTGGATACTCCACGCACCACCGATTGTTTGACCGAAGGGCTGCGCCTGGGATTTGTTACCAGCCCGGTATTGAACACGCGAGGCGAAGTGGTTGGTGTTGCGGGCTTTGAACTGGACCCTGACGAGGGCGGCGGTATGTTTGCCCGCGCTGGACACCCACTGGTATTTCAGACGGAAATGTTTATTCACCATGTGGACAGACCGCCTGATGAATCCCCTGTAGCGTCTCCTGCCGAAGAGGCGTGGCTGGGCGTGTTTACACAACCGCTGAAGAAAGAATACGCGGAATACTGGGGGATCGCGGAACCGGGTGGCTTGATTGTCAGCACCGTGATGCCGGATTCGCCCGCCGCCCGCGCGGGGCTTGTTCCCGGCGATATTATCCGGAGCGTTGACGGCGCCCCGGTCCGAGCCCTGCTCGACAGGGAAGTGTACGCGTTTACGAAAATGATTCGTGAGTCCAAACCGCAAACAATCACTAAACTGGGCATCTTACGTGAGGGAGCGGAAATACTGTTGCAGGCAACACTGGGACAGCGTCCGCGATCAGCCCGTGACGCGGAAGAAGTTACTGATGAGACGCTGGGTCTGGTTGTGCGTGAAATTACACGGGACGTGCGCATTCTGTTGAATCTGGGCGAAGAGGTGGAAGGCGTGATTGTGCGCCGCATCATTTCGGGCAGTCCCGCCCATGTGGCGGGTATGCGCCCCGGCATTATTATCATGGGCCTGGGCGACCAACCCGTCATCGGGCTTGACGACTTTGAGACGGCAGTTGCGCGGCTCCAGGAAAGCCGTCCCACGGAAGTGTCGGTGTTTGCCCGGGTAGGCGCCCAAACCGGTTTCTTCAGGCTGATGCCCAGATGGTAGACGGCAAGCAGCGTATGAACAGAGGGCCAGATAATAACCCGCTTTATCCGGTTCGGTGGTGCGGTTATTGCATCGTGGTATGCGTCGCTGTTCTTATATCGTCGTGTACCGAGAATACGAGCGACGCTATCCTGCTTGAAGCATACAAACGTTGCGAGGCGCTTGAATATGATTCGGCCCTTCCGCTGATCAGGCAAGGGCTTATGCGTCGGCCTCGCGATCCGGTGGGACATTATCTGCTGGGCAAATACTATCAACATCGTGAAAATCCGGCGCTCACACTGGCCAAGGGCCAGTTCGACATGGCGCGATACCTGTTTGATGCCGATGGCGACATCAGCATACTGGCGGGGATCATGACCCCTTCCGAATTTCAGGCGACACTTCATTGCGATACCGCGCTGGTGCTGCTGCGAACAGTTATTCAGGCTCGAGAAGACGGGCTGCCTACTGCCGTTTCGATACCGGTGCTGCGCGTGGCCAGTGAACACGCCCGCAAAGCCCGATATTTTAACGCCGACTCGCCTTTCATACTGGACCTGGCAAACACACTGGAACAGATGCTTGAGGATGTAACCGGTCAAACCCAGCGCGATGAGCGCACGACACTCCCCCCGTCATCCGGTAGATGGGAAATATAGCATCGCGTGAATGAAACGGCACAGGTGGGTCGCCTACGCGTTCAAAACATTTCGTCACGTCGCAGGAATCGCCATTTTCCGTAGGGAAGGTCCGCCAGCGCGACCTTTCCTATACGCGTACGCTTGAGGCTTACAACGGTTATGCCAACCAGGTCGCACATACGACGAATCTGACGCTTCCGTCCCTCCCGAAGGATAAATTTCAGCTGATTTTCGTTCAGCCGGGCGACTTGCGCTGGTTTCAGCGCTCTGCCGTCCAGACATAACCCATGGTTCAGCAGACGTAGTTTTTCGTCTGTAAGTTCTCCTTCAAATCGGACCAGGTATTCTTTTTCCACGTTGCTTTCGCTTCCGATGATTTGTCGGGCGACAACACCGTCCTGAGTCAGCACCAGCAGGCCATGAGAGTCAATATCAAGCCGTCCCGCAGGGGCAAGCCCCGCGAGGTGGGCGGCTTGCAGCGACTGTTGCCCCTGTTCCCTGTTATAGTGGTTCTCCGTGGTAATCAGCGAGACAGCGGGCGGATACCCTTTCTCGGGCTGACCCGAAACGACGCCTATGGGTTTGTGCAGCAAAATTGTAACCTTGGCGCGTAAAAAAGCGTGAGCGCGGTCGTCGAGCGTAATGGCGGCGTTTGTTGCAACGCGTGTCCCCGGTTCGATAATCGTTTCCCCTTCCACTGATACCCAGCCGCGCGCTATCAGTTGCTCCGCCTCGCGACGGGAACATAAGCCACGGGATGCGATTACTTTTGCTATGCGTATTGGTTCCATAGGGGAGATTATATGTTATAGTAAGGTGGGCGTCAGAGTGGAAACCCTGTAGACAGTAATTGTATTTACTATACGGTATGAAAATTATGTATCTAAAATCAATACTATCCTTTCCGACAATACTCATGATCGCGGTGCTTGCGGGAGTGAACACCGGTTGCGCCACCTCTGGTGAATCGCGGCCGTCGGAACCGACGGCTGCCGTTGCCGCAACACACGGGCCGCCCGCCTTCAAGCATGCAACCTTTCAGCATGACATGAGTCCCGTGGGAGACGTGATACGGCTGTTCGGCGAACAGGTTGGCGGCGGCATTGTTTTGATGAGCGGGCTCGAAGAGCGCGCCATGCCCGCAATTGAATTGCGCAACACGCCTTACCAGGATGCGGTAGGCCAATTTGCCGCTTCCGTTGACTGCACATACCTCTACACGCCGTACTACTACATGATCGTGGCGCCTGGGTACGAATCGCTCCAGGACGTTTGTATTCAGGATGCGTTGGATGACCGTTATCATAGCATGTCGGCATCGGTTGTGCTGGGCGCGAAAACAGAGTTATACAATGCCTTTTCCGCGCTGAGTAAAAGCGTTGTCGCGACA
>SLFT01000049.1 GCA_007124105.1 Candidatus Hydrogenedentota bacterium
AACAACGCGGGCATGTTGCGCGGCGTCAAGGCGATGGAAGATATTACGAATCTGTTCGCGCTCTATCTGCGACAGTATCCCGATACGCGCATTATCTATGACGGCATCCCGCTTGATCCGGCCAATGCCGAGCGCCGTTTTGCGCGGTATGCGCTTGAAGCGATGGTAATGGAAAGCGGCGAGCGGGTAACGGCGGAACTTGACGTGGTTGAGTGGAATATTCCAGGCAAACGCGGCGTGGTCTTATGCGATGAAAACGGGTTCATGCGCGTCAATGCCCTGCCGCGTCTCCATTTCCGTGGCTTCAGTTATACCGCCTACTTGAAATCAGCCCACGTGGCAACACTGGACCGCGAGGGGTTGCTTGATACAGGCGAACTGTACCCCGATTTGCGACAACTGCTGGATGCGGCCCGCGCAAAATTGCGCGAGCACTTCACGCTCCGTGAAGCCGAAGACGCCCAGGATGTGGTCGCTTTTTGGAAGGAAGCCGGGTTATATCCCTACGAAGACCAACCGCGTACGCCAAACGAAACAAACGAACGCCGCATCTTTGATATTTACGCCACGCATCTCGAGCGCATTTTTACCGATTTCTCGAGCGCGCCGCCGCGCACCAAACGGTTAATGCTGCGATTGATCCAGGAACTGGTTCACGCCGACCCGGTACGCGTCGCAAGCATCCTGGATGAACTGATTACTTTCCCGGAAGAGGCGGAAGAGAAAGTCATGGCGCTGGCAGGTGTTCACCCGGAAGAAGCCGGTACGGAATAGACCGTATTGTATGGGTGTCGCGCCCCCTGAACCCATCTTACAAGCTGGGCATCAGCGTATTGGCGCCGCGGCAGTAGATTCGGGGCGGGGTGTTATGGACCGTTTGCTTTTCGGGAGTTACAGGCGACGCGACGATACCACCAGATTTCGGCATGAGCCCGCAAAGGGTGCGCCGGATCAGACGCCTGACGACGGCCGGCGGCTGACATCGTGTTGGGACACGTCAACGTCAGCGGCTGGACGTTAATGCCTGGCGTGGCGCAAGATACACAGATACAACTGAAACGTGATGAAATATACGGGTGTGAAAGCCCACGAAATAACCCACGCGATATGGAGACAAGTATCATGACAGCCCCTTATGACCATGAAGCCATCGAAGTAAAATGGCAACAATTCTGGCTTGAACAGAAAACCTTCAAAGCGGAGATTGACCACGGGAAACCAAAGTATTACGTGCTCGATATGTTCCCGTATCCCAGCGGCGACGGTCTGCATGTGGGCCATCCCGAAGGCTATACCGCCACGGACATTATGGCGCGGTACAAGCGGATGCGCGGTTTTAATGTACTCCATCCCATGGGCTGGGACGCTTTTGGCCTGCCCGCCGAACGCCACGCAGTGCGTACCGGGGAACATCCCGCCATTATCACCAACCGTAATTGCGACACCTTCCGTCGCCAGATTCAACGACTCGGATTGTCCTATGACTGGGACCGCGAGATCAACACCACGGACCCCGGGTATTACAAATGGACCCAGTGGATTTTTTCCGTGTTGTACAAACGCGGCCTGGCCTACGAAGTGGAAGCGCCGGTGAACTGGTGTCCGGCATTGAACACGGTGCTTGCCAATGAAGAAGTCAAAGACGGCAAATACGTGGAGACGGGCGACCCGGTGGAAAAACGGGCCATGCGTCAGTGGATGTTGAAGATTACTGAATACGCCGAACGGCTGCTGGCGGACCTGGACGGCCTTGACTGGCCGGAAGGCATCAAGGCCATGCAGCGCGAGTGGATCGGGCGCAGCGAAGGCGCGGACGTCGCTTTCACCGTCGCTGGATCAGGCGAACAATTCACGGTGTTTACCACGCGGCCCGATACCCTGTTCGGCGCGACCTATTGCGTGCTCGCCCCCGAACATCCCCTGACGCTGCGCATCGCTTCCGAGGAGCAGCGCGCCGCGGTGGAAGCGTACATCAAGACAGCGGAGCGCAAGAGCGCGCAGGACCGCATGAAAGAGGAAGTAACCAAGACAGGCGTGTTCACCGGCGCGTACGCGGTTAACCCGGTGAACAACGCGGAGGTGCCGATATGGATCGCCGACTATGTGCTTGCCGAATATGGATATGGCGCGATTATGGCGGTGCCCGCCCACGATACGCGCGACTATGAGTTTGCGAAGACCTTTGACTTGCCCATTATCGAGGTTATCTCCGGCGGCAATATCGCCGAGGAAGCCTATACCGGCGACGGCGAGCTCGTCAACTCCTCGCTGCTCGATGGTCTCAATGTCGCCGAAGCCAAGAAAAAGATCACCCATTGGCTGGAAGAGAGGTCGCTGGGAAAAGGCACGGTCAATTATAAACTGCGCGATTGGCTGTTCTCGCGGCAGCGTTACTGGGGCGAGCCATTTCCATTGCTGCGAAACGCAGACGGCCAGGTACAGGCTGTACCCATGAAAGACCTGCCTGTGTTGTTGCCCGAACTGGACGATTACCGGCCCACCGAAGACGGCATGCCGCCGCTGGCGCGCGCAACGGATTGGGTGAATACCACCGATCCGGAAACAGGGAAGCCTGCGTACCGGGAAACCAATACCATGCCCCAATGGGCAGGCTCGTGCTGGTACTTCCTGCGTTTCTGCGACCCCCGGAACCCAGACGAGGCGTTTTCGAAGGAAGCGGAAAACTATTGGATGCCGGTGGACTTGTACGTAGGCGGCGCCGAGCACGCCGTGCTCCATCTGCTGTACTCGCGCTTCTGGCATAAAGTGTTGTACGACGCCGGCCATGTGCATACCAGCGAATTCGCGCAAAAACTATTCAACCAGGGCATGATCCTCGCCTATTCGTTTCAGGACAGCCAGGGGAAATATCATTACCCAAACGAAGTGGAACGGGACGGCGACGGCTGGAAATTAAAAGCGACGGGAGAAGCTATCACGGCGCAAATCGAGAAGATGAGCAAGTCACGTTACAACGTGGTAAATCCTGATGATGTGGTGCGCGAGTACGGCGCGGACGCCATGCGCCTCTACGAAATGTTCATGGGGCCGCTCGAACGCGATAAACCCTGGACAGAGGAAGGCGTACAGGGCGTGTATCGTTTTCTGCGTCGCACCTGGGCCTTGTATATCGCGGACGACGGCGCGATTCACAGCCGTATCCAAGAACAGGGGGGCGATGAAAACGTTGCCCGTGAACTGCACAAAACCATCAAGGCGCTTACCAATGATATCGAGAATATGTCTTTTAACACCGCTATTGCGCGGATGATGGAATTTGTCAATACGGCAACAAAAGCGACCGCGCTGGACAAAACCGTGATGGAGCGGTTCGTATTGCTGCTCGCGCCCTTCACACCGCATATCGCAGAGGAACTATGGGCGCGACTCGGTCACAACGATTCCCTCGCGTATGAAAACTGGCCTGAATACGACGCGGCCATGCTGGTAGAAGACAGTATTGAGATTCCTGTGCAGGTGCTCGGCAAGCTGCGCGGCAAAATTACAGTGCCTGTGGACGCCGACAAGACAACAATTCTTGAG
This sequence comes from Candidatus Hydrogenedentota bacterium, assembly GCA_007124105.1. Taxonomy (GTDB): domain Bacteria; phylum Hydrogenedentota; class Hydrogenedentia; order Hydrogenedentales; family CAITNO01; genus SLFT01. The sequence goes on from SLFT01000049.1 coordinate 3,544, forward strand.
GCCGCAAAATGCGACCCGAAAGTGTTGCCCCATATCGAGGGGAAAACCGTGGTCAAGGAAATCTATGTGCCCGGCAAAATGGTGAACCTTGTGGTAAAATGAACAGGGTACCGAAAACTCGAAAAAATGAAAGGGCGCCGTTATGCAGGCTGTAATCATGGCCGCGGGCCAATCCACGCGCACGTGGCCTTTGACGCTGACCCGGCCAAAGCCGTTGTTGCCGGTAATGGGTACGCCGCTGCTTGAACTGCAGCTGCGCGCTCTACAGGGAATTGCGGACGAGACGGTCATTGTCGTCGGGTATCTAAGCGACATGATTCATGAACGCTTCGGCGATGCGTTCGCGGGGATGCGTCTACGCTATGTGGAGCAGCGCGAACAATTGGGAACCGGCCATGCCGTGTTGCAGGCAGCGGAAGTGGTTCAAGGGCCGTTTATCGCGCTGAACGGCGACGATTTATACGATCCCGCTGACTTAAAGCGGCTGGCGGCGCTGGACAATGCAGCGTTGGCTCATGAGGTGGATGAACCGGAACGCTTTGGCATCTTTGAAGTAGACGCAAAGAACCGCGTAATCCAACTCGAGGAAAAGCCGCAACAGCCCCAATCGAATCTCGCCAATGTGGGCGCCTACAAATTTACCCGGGACGTGTTCGGCATCCTGGAGACGCTGTCGCCGTCGCCGCGCGGCGAAATCGAAGTGACCGACGCGGTGCAGACGCTAGCCGATAGAGACGCGTTTTATGTCGTTCGCGGGAAAGGTTACTATCTGTCCATCGGGTATCCCTGGCATCTGCTTGAAGCTACCGCCTACTGGCTGGACCATTTCCTTACGCCAACAATAGAAGCCGAGATAGACCCATTGGCCCGCGTCAATGGTCCGGTACACATTGGCGCGGGCACGATCATTCGCCCGGGCGTGGTCATAGACGGCCCTGTGTTCATAGGCGAAAATTGTTGTCTGGGGCCTAATTGTTGGATACGTCCGTACACCGTGTTGGACAATGAATGTCGCGTCGGACATGCCAGCGAGATCAAGGCGTCCATCTTCTTCGAGGGCGCCGCCGCGCCACACCAGAACTATGTGGGCGACAGCATTATCGGCGCCCATGCAAATCTCGGGTGCGGCACCAACACCGCAAATCTGCGCCATGATCAACAGCCGATTCGAACACTGATACAGGATAAATTTGTGGACACGGGCCGCGTCAAATTGGGGGCAATCATCGGGGACCATGTTCATACCGGCATCAACACGTCCATTTACCCGGGGCGCAAAATATGGCCTGGCCACACAACGCTGCCGGGTAGCGCCATCAGATTTGATATTACCCAATGGCAGGAATGACCGGCGCGGGGATCATTCTTGCCGATATGCGCGGACATGTACAGCAGATAACGAGCATGTTTACTGCGTGCTGGTCCATATTACCGGCCCGGCCCCGTCCCGCATTTGGGTGGTGGGCGGCAATTGATTGTTCACCGGTCCGGAGAATCCAGAGTTGGGGTATTGAACCATATATTCCTGCCGGGCTTCCCCTTGCTGCGTACGCGCGCGGTAATCAAAATCGAGCAGATTATTGGCGTTCAAATCGCGTGTTGC
>SLFT01000400.1 GCA_007124105.1 Candidatus Hydrogenedentota bacterium
ATCCGCGCGTCAATCATGGGGATAACAATACCGTCAGAAACGGCATTTAACAAACTCATGGCGTCCAAAGTGGGAACGGCAACAAGAGGCAGTTCCAGCGCAAAGGCAAGTCCCTTCCATGCCGCGGCGCCAACGCGTAATCCGGTGAAAGACCCCGGACCGATACTGATTGCCAGGCAGTCTATGGAGGAAAGAGAAAGATCGCAGACATCCAGTGCAACTTGCATTGTATGCATCAGCCGTTCAGCGTGCAGTTTGCGTTGCTCAACGCTTATTTGCGCCAATGTCTCGCAGCCATACGCTGCATGGCAACGGCACACGGCCACCGTACAATGGCGCGTACTGGTGTCCGCCGCTAGTATAAGCGTATGCTCCGTCATCTGTCATTTCCAGTATGAGGTTATGGCATTATCACGCCGGTTCACGCGCTGTTTTCCTGTTGTTTCCTGGATTTGGGTCGCGCGATCCGAGACGCCGCCGCTACACGCTTCAGCATTTCCTTGCCAGGCTTGAACACCACGTCGCGATAGGAAGGCACAGGGATATCCTCGCCCGTGTGAATATTCCGTCCAAGTCGCGGCGCCCGTTGTTTCAGCTTAAATACGCCAAAATTGCGCAGCTCCCAATATTCGCCCTCCACCAGCGCATCGGATATGACGGCCAGAATCGTCTCCACGGACTTGGCCGCGACTTTTGGGTCTATCGCAAGTCGCTCACTCATTTGCTGCGCAATATCATGCTTTGTTGTCGTCATTTTCCCTGCTCCTGCCCTGAGGCGAGTAGTTTCATATCTCATGGGACGAAAAGACAATTCTACTGGAACACGGATATGGTATATGAAGAGATATGGGCGGATGCAACCCAAACGCGCCCGCCATACTACCTCTGCGATGAGAGAGCGCTGTAGATAGTTGAATTCTTCATGGTTTTTCGATAGACTGACACTAAGTAATGACGCGTGTAGTCTATCCTAAAAAACAATTGGAGGTTCGTATGAAAAGTAAATTACAGATTCTAGTGATAGCAGTGGCGGCGTTGGTTGTAGGCAGCCACGGCGCCTTGGCAATGTCCGTGGACGCAGGGCAATGGATTAATCTGTTCGACGGTGAAACGCTTTACGGATGGACGGTTTTCGGCGACGGGAACTGGACCGTGGAGGACGGCAGCATTGTTGTAACCGAAGGCGACAGCGGTTTTATCGCGACCACCGCGCAGTTTATGGATTACGAGCTGGAAGCGACGCTTCGCGTTACAGGTGAAGGCACCGCAGGCGTCGCTATCCGCACACCGCTGTCAGGATATACCCAAGAAGAGGGCGGCGGCGTTATTTATCTGGACGCCGGAGAGGACAATGTCGCTTTTTCGAAGATTAACATCAAAGCGGTGGGCGACGACATCACCGCTACGGTCAACGAACATCCCGTGGAAATATCTGCGCCCAATGCTCATGGGCATATCGCTTTCCAGCTTCACAAGTACCACCGCAACCGTCGCGGTCCGAAAATCGAAATCCAGGAAGTTAAACTGCGCCCGGTGGTGATGCGCTCGCTTTTCAACGGCGAAAACCTTGACGGCTGGAACATTATCCCGGACCGGGCGTCCGTGTTCTCTGTGATTGACGGCGCGCTCAACATCAAGGACGGCAACGGCCAGATTGAAACCGAGGATGTGTTCCGCGATTTCGTGCTGCAGATTGATTGCATATCTCATGGCGAGCACCTCAATAGCGGCGTATTTTTCCGCGGCCCGGTTGGCGTTTTCTGGCGCGGCTATGAAGCGCAGATTCGCAATCAATGGATGCGCGACGACCGAACACGGCCCGTGGACTTCGGTACGGGCGGCGTGTACGGCGTGAACGCGGCGCGCAAAGTAACCACCACCGACCACGAATGGTTTACCATGACAATCGTATGCGTCGGCAATCATATTGCTGTTTGGCTTGACGATTACCTGGTTGCGGATTTCCTGGACACGCGCCCAGTTGACCGGGGCGCTGACGGCAAAAACGGATTTGTCCCGGACGCGGGAACCATACATTTGCAGGGGCATGATCCGGCGACAGACCTCTCTTTCAAGAACATCCATATACAGGAATACCCGGAATAATCCGTATCCTAAGCCTTTGGACAGTATCCAGATGCGGCGTAGGGAATGACCTGCGCCGCATTTTCTTGTCTGATTTTCAATGCATTGGTTCGTTACACAGGAAAATCATGCCGCATGTATAGTATTATTGCCCAAGAGTTACTTCTCGTCTTACGTATGGGGATATTGCTTCGATGAACAAAAAGATAGCCGTCTTTATAATAAAATTGTGCGCTGTTATCGCGCTTTTCGTGCTCATCTTTCGACCGGAAACATTCGGGCTGGACAGTCTGTTTGGCGATGTGGCGCCGTTGGACGTGTGGCAGGCCTTGCGCGAGGCCGGTGCGGCCGGACCTGTCATGTTCTTTTTCTGGATGGGCTGCGCCACGGCTGTAAAATTGCTGGGCATCAGTGCTGGCGTGATCAGGTGGCGCCTTTTGCTGTCGGGACAGGGCCTGCATATCCCACCCCTCTATCTCGTCTACCAATGGTTTATGGGACGCACCATCGGACTGGTGCTGCCAGGTACGTTGGGGCTGGACGGCTATCGTCTGGTGGAATCGTCGCGCTACACCCGGGAGCCTGTAAAATGCGCTACCGTAATAGCCGTGGAAAAATTGACGGGTATCATTGCGCTCTCTTTCCTGGTGTTCATGACCTTTCCGCTCGGGTTTAAATATCTGCAATTCAACGTGGCGTTACTGGCGATTATCATGGCCTGCCTGTTGGGCGGCGTGGTGGGCAGTTTACTGCTGTTGCTCAATCCGCGGGTGATCCAGATAATGACCGCTGTAGTGCCCGTGCCGCCAATCGCCCGCGGACTGGTCAATAAGTTGGGACAAGCCGCCACCGCTTACAGTGGCCGTAAGAGCGTGTTGCTGGCCGCTCTGTTTTTTGGTCTGCTGGTACATCTTGGCACCTGTTCAAAGTATTTTTTTACATTTATGGCCATCCGCGCCGCCCATGTATCGGTAGCGGATATTTTCTTCGTCAGTCCTCTTATGATAACGGCATCCGTGCTGGCCTTCACCATATCGGGGCTGGGCGTCCGCGAAGTCGCCTTCGGGCTCGTGCTTGGCGGCGCCACCGGACACGCCGTGGCCATTCTGGGCGGCCATCTGGGTTTGTGGGCCGGCGAGATAGCGCCCTTTATCCTGAGTGTGCCCCTGCTGCTTTTTGGCGGCAGACCTGACCGTGAGACCCTCGAGGCTGATCGGGAGCATATCGCCGTCCAGCTGCGCAAGGCCGCTACGCCGGTCTCTGCATTGCTCACAAAAGACGAGGTGCGTCGCTATCGCAAAGAGGTGGCCGGCATGTTATGTTGCGGCGCTGTCGCCGGTATTCTTGCGGGCGCGCTGATTGCCATAATCGAGTCTGTATGGATCGTGATGCAATTGCCCGGTCTATACAACTGGGGCATGGCGCCCTGGGGCATCATTGCCTATGGACTGATCTTTGGCGGCGTCGGATTGGGCATTGCCGGGGGCCTGTTGTTCTTATCCCTGTTGTTTGACCAGTTTCCCGCCTGGCCCGCTACCACTGCGCTTGTCTATGCCGCCACGTTCGCGCTCGGCGCACTGGTGATCGCCGTTTTTCGTTATCAACGCGATGTCCTCGATGGACACGCCATGACAGGCCGCGATCTGGGTATGCTCCTGGCGGTATGTTGCGGTACGGGACTGGTCCTGGGGGTAATTGCGTTTGTTAAAATAGATTTTTTCAAACGCCGGCTGCGCTTTACTGTACCGAGGTTTGTGGCGGTATGTTTGGCCGCCTGGTTGGCGTGGTGCGCCGCTGCGGCGCTGGTGGCCGGTGTAGCCGCGCCGGGCAGACCGCCGGTGCATTTCGCGCCGGACACCGTCAGCAATGGGCCAAACATTCTATTGTGTACCATTGACGCGTTGCGCGCGGATTACTTGCGCATGTACAACCCTGATGCGCAGACGCACACGCCGAACCTGGATGCCTTTGCCCAGGATAGTGTGCAATTCTACCACGCCTTTTCACAATCATCCTGGACAAAGCCTTCCTACGGAACCATGTTCACGGGATTGTATCCCACCGCCCACGGCGCAACCACCAAAACCGCCGCTCTGTCCGGTGAAGTGGAAACAGTGGCGGAATTAATGGCGCAGGGCGGATACTTCGCCAAGGGGTTTTCAAATAACCCGAACATGACCCGCGTGTTCGGCATGCATCGCGGGTTCACCGATTATGTGGACTTAAAACCAAGCCTCCTCTTCGCCGCACCAGACTCGGCAGTGCATCTGTCCATGTACAATGTGTTGCGCAAGGTGTTCATGGTTCTCGAAGGACGGCTGCGCGGCGGACGGCTGCGCATTACCGATTACTATCAGCCCGCGGAGACGATCACAGACATCACACTGGACTGGCTGGACAGCGAAGAAGCGAAAAATGACGCGCCCTTTTACCTCTATATCCATTACATGGACACACACGACCCGTTCATGGAGCATGATAATCCCGGCATTGGCTACGCCCGTGCGCGCAAGGAAAATCCTGACCCCGAGCGTCACAAGGCGCCCATGCGCGACGCTTATGCCTCTGAAATCGAATATCTCGATTATCATCTGGGTAGACTGTTCGATGGTCTGAAAGAACGCGCACTTTACGACAACACTGTTATTGTTTTCGTATCGGACCACGGCGAAGAGTTTTATGATCATGGCGGCTGGTGGCACGGCATGACGCTTTATGAAGAACAATTGCGGGTGCCGCTGCTGATCAAATTCCCTGACAACGAACATGCAGGCCAAGTCAACAAGGATATGGCCCGTTTGGTGGATATTGCCCCCACTGTATTGCATTTTGCGGGGCTGCCGGTCGGCGCCGACATGTCGGGACAACCCCTGTACGACACCGCCGGGATTTTCACCAACGCGACTATTACCTACAGCTTTGCCGAGAACGATTTCGAAGGCAACCTGCAACAGGCAGTCCGTTCCCTGGACGCGGCACTGTTGCTGGCCAATGAGGATAACCCGCGCGGCGTGGCGCCCGTCATGTACGCGCCGCAGCTCACC
>SLFT01000046.1 GCA_007124105.1 Candidatus Hydrogenedentota bacterium
GGGGAATTGCGCTGTGTTGGCGTACTCCAACTGTACAAAAAACGCGGCATAGTGGCCCTCGTCAGGCTGGGGCGGATCGGCCACGTAGACGCCGTCTTCATATTCCGCAAGGGGTGCAACAGTCCACGCCCCTGGCGGCAACTTATGATTACGAAAGTCGCGCAGCCCTTCTGTCGGTTGCGTAGCCTGCCACACGCGCACATCCACTGGAGGATTATCCGGGTCAACTGCCACATGGATGGCGCCGTCCTCCTCGAATGAATAGGTGAATTGGGGCAAGGGCTTGTTCTGGGTCACCGCCATGTACCAGGCGAGCATCATGCCCACGGGATTACCGGGGTCCGTGATGTCATCACCTGCGCCCAGACCGCCCATGCCGTGGCCCACATTGGGCACGTAACACAGATGCGCGGGCGCCGCCAGATCATGGTAGTACAATTCCGCGGTATCAGGTACAAAGAATTCATCGCCTGTGGCGTTCAGCATGAATTTGGGCATGGCATATCTACCGCGCAACGAATACTCGTACGGGTCCACATAGTCCAGCAGCATTTCCGCCTCGGGCGTAATTTCTTCCTCGTCGGACCCGGGCAGCATCTGGTCGAAAACCTGTTCCTGCGCGTAATCGTAGATGGCCGGCGACCAGTATCCGTAAGCCGAACGGTGATGCAACAAATGGTCTTTCATATTCAATACATTGATGACAATAGGCGCTATCGCCTGCACGCGCGCATCCACCGCCCCTGCCATCCAGGTTGTCCAGCCACGTTTTGAGGCGCCCGTCACCACGAACCCGTCAACCGCCACAGGCGACGCCAGACCGCCCAGAATCTCTTCCGTCATATCCATGGCCTTCACCGCCGCTTTGGCCATGGGAAACAGCAACGGCCACGCCGCATTCGGTTCACCGCCCGTTTCACGATAGGATTCGGTATATTTGTTATACGAATAAGCGATGATTGCGTCTTCCGTACGCCGCCGCAGCAGAAAATCGTTATCGCTGAAATTATCCTGTTCGCCCGGCGCAACGACCTCTTCGTTGAAGTAAATGGGCTGGCTCGGGATATTCTTGATATGCACCACTGTGGTGCCGGTCACCACGGCGATCATTTCAAAGACATCCTCGACAACCGCGCCGGAGGTGCGACTGCCGCCGTCAATAAACAGCATGGCGTGATCACTCGTTTTGTTTGTGGGCACTATGATTGTCACTGGATGTATCCATTCGACGTAACCGTCATAAACGGCATCGTCAGGATTCCAGCATTGCGACGTGAGCGTATCCACCAGATAAGCCGTTGCAACATGCTCCGTAATAGTTCCGTACGGTGGCATTTCCTCCTCCCAATAGATCTGCTCCATTCTTGGCGTCGTATAATCAAAACACCCATCGTCATGGGAGACATAATCGTATATGGACGGCAGCATGGTCACTGTCTGCTCCGTTGCGGCCTCAAGCGGCGGCGATTCCGCATCCGCCTGGCTATGCCGGTACGACACGGTCAAGGTCGCCTGGTATGCGCCCGCCGCCGTGTACTGATGTTCCGGGAACGGCGCCGTACTTTCGACACCGTCGCCGAATGCCCACAAATACTCGTCAACAGGGCGGGCGCCCGACGGTTGTTCCGCAACTTCAAACCGAACGGTATCCACGTAGGTATATCCGTTCTCGGGCGCGGCAGTAAACGCCGCCGTGGGCGGCAAATCAACTGTCACAGTACGGGTTAACGAGGCGGAAGCGTTGGCCGTGTTGACAGTAAGCGTAACCGTATATACGTCCGGCGCGGCATACTGGTGGGAAATTGTCTGGCCCTCTTGCTCGGTTCCGTCGCCAAGGTTCCATAGATAGGCTTCAACAGGCGCATTATCGGGTACGGTAGCAATCCCCTCAAACACAACTTCGTCGTCAACCCAGACCAACTCCGGCGTCCAACTGAAGGCCACCGACATCTCTTCCTCGCCTTCGACTGGTTCGCCTTCTGCGGACTCACCCTCGGCTGGCTCGCCCTCGGCTGACTCGCCCTCGGCTGACTCACCCTCGGCTGACTCACCCTCGGCTGACTCACCCTCGGCTGACTCACCCTCGGCTGACTCGCCTTCAACCGGTTCGCCCTCGCCTTCTCCAACTTCGCCCTCGGCAGGAGGCATCTCGCCTTCACTGGGTTCCCCCTCACCGGGTTCGTCCTCGCCTTCCACAACAAGCGGTCGCCCGGCAATTGCCAAAATTCGTTTTGGGCCGTACCAGGAGCCGAGGCTAACCAGATGGTTGTCCAGTTCATCGTGACCGAACCAACCAAAGGGCGGCGTATGGTCGTGCCGCACTGCAAAGTAACACCGTGTCGGCGAGAAATTTCGGCGACCGTTCCGCGTTATGTAGACGTTGTCTCCATGATTTACCAGCCCTAAACCATCGAAAAGGGCCGACACATCGCCGTCCGTGCAATAGAAAGCCATGAGATCGTTCCAGTCGGCGACCCGATAGGCCGCTCCAAACTCTTCCAATACGTGCTGCTCCCAATCAGACACATCGGAATAATAGCCTTCCGTAACAGCAAAATCCGTTGCCTGAGGCCCGGACGTATAATTGTCGCACGGATCATCTATCTCTGTTTCGCCTTCAGGCGTTTCCACCTCGCCTTCCGGCGTCTCGCCTTCTCCTTCCTGTGGTTCGCCCTCGCCTTCGTCGCTCAACGGCGCAAACCGGGCTACAACATGCATATCTTTCGTGATGTCAAATGAAACAGGATTCTCCCCCACAGCATCCAGCAGCTCGGCCAGATCGCCTTCCCAGGCTTCAAAGATGTACCCCGCTACCGCCGTCGCTTCCACCGTAACCGTTGTGCCGCGGCGATACTTATCCTGGTCCGGCGTCCTGGTCGCCTCGCCGGCGGCCACAGGTTCTACCTCGACCGTAAGCGTGTATTCCGGAGCGCATCCGAACAGTCCCGCAATCACAAGTCCGCCGAAAACCAGCCCTGTAATGCCTGAATGAATCTTAACCATTGTTTGCCTCTCCTTGCTATGGCGCTGTCGCGGTTGCCGTCGTTTCGTTGTGATCCTGTTCCCAGTCTGCTGCTGCCGGCATCTTTGCCGGGCCGCGCCGCTCATCGTATTTCGTTTCCTCCACAATTCGTGGAGACGCGCGTCACTGTGGTCATGCCTATTATAGCCACCTGTGCAGTTACCCGCAAAAAAAACGTGGCTCCCGCAACTGTATCGCCGCACAGTTCCGAGAACCACAATAAACAATCATCGCATGAGACTCAGGGCAGCAACTCCTGTAAATAGAAATCTGTGTCAGGTCTTCCCGCGTCGTCCACGCTGTCAGCAGTTGAGAAAACCAGTTCCATATTTCTGGCGTCAATTACAATGTTCAACAGATTGCGCCCCGCTTCTGCAAAAGGCTGCTCGCCAGCAAGGGCCGCTAAGTTGGCCAGCGATACAGGGCCTTGTTGCATGTACGCTGCAATACTCGTCTCTAACGCTTCCTCGAGTTCAGGGGTTATGGCGGCATAAACAATGCCCCGGTTTGTAGCGCCGAAATTAGGCGCCATATCATAGCGTTCATCCACAATGCCGCCGGACGCGTCGCTGCGCAGCAGGACACTGCGCCGTTCATTGCGTCCGTCGCCCAGCGCCAGGGTGGTGGCATATTGCGGCGGCGCGGCTTTGACCTGGGTTATCGCCTGGCGCAGACTGAGCGCGTCATACAGGATTGAACGGGTAAGCGAAAGTGTATTCTTAACGTTCGCGCCGTCGCCCGCATCGGCAATTTCCACGGCTGAAATGCCGCTGAGATTGGCGCCTACACGACCGATAGCGAGCCCGGCATGGGTGAATACGACGTGTGGTACGCCGCTATCAGGAATGTAAACGATGGCGCACTGGGTCTGCCGTAATTGATCGGTCATCGGGCCGTTGAGGGTGATGGCGTGTCCAGCGTCCGTGCCGCCCATCAATTCCCGGTATACCGATGTAGTGGCGGCGCTCCATGCGCCCGCAGGCTCGCGCAGCATGGCCGCGTGGGCATGCTCCAGTTGCGCAAGCGTCACTGACACGTCTGGCGCCTCGGCTATGCCCTGTATCTCCTCGACAATACGCGGGTCAATCACGGCAGCCGCCTGTTCCCACGCAGCTGTCAGCCAGGCGTCGTCCCGACCTGTATCGGTTTTGTAGGCGTCAATATAGGCGGGAATAAACGTATTGATTTCGTCGGCCATCAATTGACCGTAGTAATTGCCCATTTCGTAAGGAGTACCGTAGACAACGATAACCGGCAGTTTCTCCTCGCCAAAGGGTACGGCGTCGGCCCGTAATTCGTTGGCCACATAGCCTGTAAATTCGGGGAACGCCTCGGGCCACACGCGCACGCCTGTCGAGAAGACGAGGTTCGGAACGGTGTATCCCAAGCCTTGAAGGATCAGGCGCAGACTCCCATGAAATTGCGCCTCGTTGTTGTATTCCAATTGCACGAAATAGGCCATGTAATGCCCATCTGTTGGTTCCGGCGCCGGGGTTACATAAACATGTTGCGACTTTGCCTGCAACGTCACAGATGTCCAGGCATTTTCAGGGAGTTTGTGGTTACGGAAATCACGCAATCCAGGCGTTTCCTGCTCGACGCGCCACAGCCGCACCGCGCTCGGTGGATTGGCCGGGTCGGTTTCCACGCGAATGGCGCCGTCTTCTTCAAAAGAATAGCTGAACTGGGGAATGGTCTTTCCCTGCGTCACCGCCATGTGCCAGGCAAGAAACATGCCCAGCGGATTGCTCGAGTCCGTAATATCCGCGGAACTGTCCAGACCGCCCATGCCGTGGCCCACATTGGGCACATAACAGAGACGGTCGTTTTCTTTCATGTCATGGAAGTAGTATTCGGCGGTGTCAGGCACGAAGAACTCGTCGCCCGTAGCGTTCAGCATGAATAGGGGCATGGGATAGCGACCCTTCAGCAAATGCTCGTAGGGATCAACAATATCCAGGAGAGCCTGCGCCTCGGGCAACGCCTCTTCCCCCGTGATTACGGGCAGCATCTGTTCGAATACGCGCTCCTGCGCATAATCGTAGATGGCTGGCGACCAGTATCCGTA
>SLFT01000186.1 GCA_007124105.1 Candidatus Hydrogenedentota bacterium
ATATCAAATTTCAATACGCATAGAACGCTCCTGTCGCGGGACCTACGCATTCCGTACTTGTGTGATAGTGCGAATACCGCAATACGTGACTGAAAAGTGCAGAACCATCCTCACTGTGAAACACAGCACCTCTCCTGACCACTATTGTCCGGATTTTGAGATTGCGTCGTCCACGCAATAACAGTGGTCGGCATGTATCAACAGTGCTTCCTTATCCACGGCGCAGCCGTTTAGTCCAACACTTGTAACTGGCCGAATTCAGTAGGGTGGGTGGAGCGAAGAGGAACCCACCGGAAAACGCGCGGCAGCAGAAGGGTGGGTTCCGCTTCGTTCCACCCACCCTACAGTCCACTTTTGCGGTTTATTGGCGGACCGTTACAAACATTCATTATGCGTCAAGACGGTGTCTCTTCTCCTTCATCGTTTTCGCCTTCTCCTGCGTCTTCCCCTTCCACATCTTCTGGCGGCGCCTCGATTTCAAAGAGGAAAATGCGCGGTTCGATACTGTCGTATCCTTCCAGTGCGCCCCAATGTATGGCGTATACGCCCGGTTCCAGCGCCTGTATGGGCCGCAGTTCCACGAGCAACCGTTCCGCTTCATCGAGGATGCGCGACCGCAGGGGTACAGGCTGATCGGCGATCCAGATTTCTTCATGGTATTGGATATTGCCGGCGTTTTCCGTTGAAGTCCGCGACCTGGATGCTTCATGTATGAGCGCCGCGTTCACGCGTCGCATTTTGTTCATGCGCGCGTCATAGGCGGGCATCTTGTGTCCGATCAACACGGGCGGGTTGCGGTCAGACTCATACTCGGGGTCTTCCCAGTGGATGCGCAGTTCAGGGCAGACAGGAGTTCCGACAGCAACGCCGCCCTGCTCCTCGACTTTATAGCGATTGGGGCGGGGGTAGGTCGTCTGGTAGTATCGGTAATTTTGAAACAGGTATACGCCTTCGCCCATGGGCAACGGCCATAATGCCACGGGCGCCGCCTCCACAATTCCAATCGTATCCACTGTGATAGCTGTACGCACGGGCGTATACCCTGTCTTCATGAACTCGAGTTGCAGGTGTCCGGGCGCCGCGCCCAGCGAATAGCGTCCAAGCGCATTTGTAAGCGCGCCAAATTCCGTACCCGTCACGCGCACCACCACGCCAGGCAATGCCTGCCCGCTGATATCGGTGACCATGCCGCGAATAAAAACATTGCGCATGTAGCCGCAGGCAGCCAGTGTACAGGCGAGCAACAACAGAAGCAGTATCGGCAGAACGCTGTTATGTATATATTTTCGATATGGTGTTTTCATTATGTTGGTAAAAGCGCGCGACGTGTCTTTCCAACGCAGACGTATACAATACCCTTGTTGGAGAATAACAGCGCCCCGCAATATTCTTTACTCTTCCTTTATCGTAGCGCGGCCAGATCATTTTGCGCTTTCATGAAGGCTGCGTTAATTTCAGCGCTTTCCAGGGTGTCGCCGTCTGATTCGTCCTGTTCGACAATGAACCATGTCGCGCCCGCGGCCCTGGCGGCGGGCAGCACCCGGGTAAAATCCATGATGCCCCGGCCCAGTTCAGTAAACTGCACCGGCGCGTCGCCGCTGTCGGCGAGGGGCTTACAATCTTTGATATGGACAAGCGGGATGCGTCCGGCATAGCGTTGCATCAATGCGACGGTGTCTTCGCCGCCAACGGTGGACCAGCACGTATCCAGTTCTATTTTCAATGATTCGGGGTCGGTATTCGAAAAGATAAGGTCAAAGATGGCGACGTCGTCAAGGCGCTCGAATTCATGGGCATGGTTGTGATAGCACAAGTGAATGCCTTCGCCCCTGAGCGCGGCGCCGACTACATTCATGCTTTCGGCGGCCAACAGCCAGTGTTTTTTGTCCGGACACGCTTCGCCGCCCAGCCAGGGGACGACCACATAGTCAACGCCCATTTCTTTTGCTTGACGCGCCACACTACTTGTGTCGCCCACAATCTCTTCTATGCCCACATGCATACTGACAGGCGTCAGTTCCACGGTATCCAGCAAGTCTTTAAGCGCCGTTGCTTCCAGACCATAGAGTCCGGCCAGCTCGACGTAATCATATCCCGCCGCCTTCACGCGGCGTAATCCTGATTCGGGATTCGCTTCGCAATAGTCGCGCACGGAATACAGTTGCAAGGCATACGGATAAGGTTGCATGACATATTCTCCTCTTGGGTTTATCCCGGCGCGTATTGCTCCAGGAAGGCGCGGCTTCGCCTGATGTCGTCCCAGATATCGCCGCGCGCAGTATCTTGCTCGTAGACGCACCATTCTACACCGGCGTGGTTTACCGCTTCCATCACCGCGTCCCAGCGTAAATCGCCGTCGCCCAACGCCGTGAATACCGGTCCGGTTTCGCCGCGGTCATTCAACAGCGCGTCTTTCAAGTGGATGATGGGACACCGTCCGGCATAGCGACGCAGATATGTCTCGGGCGCCACGTCGCCCAACGCGAGCCAGGCAACATCCAACTCCGCTTTCACATGTAAGAACGACGTATATTGGTAAAGCACGTCCAGTTTCGTTTCCCACATATTCGGGAAGCAGGACAATTCAAAGTCATGGTTGTGATAGGACCAGGTAATGCCGTCCCCGGCAAGCCGCGCGCCGAGCGCATCCAAGCGCGCCGCCCCTTGCAGCCAGTCGGCATAACGTTCGCGACATTCCGGCATCATCCCGCCGGGCGCGAGGTGTTCAACGCCAATAGTGCGCCAGTGACGCACCATAGCGCCATAGTCAGCCTCGAACGCGGCGACATCCACATGGCCGGCTATCGCAGTGAGTTGCGCGGCATCCAGCGCCTCCCGTATCGCGTCGCCCGGCATCTCCGGCATGCCGCTCCACTGTACATAAGCGAAACCAGCGTCTCGGACACGCGACAACGTATTGGCCAGATGCAGCCGCGCCGCATCGCGCACCGTGAAAAGTTGTAAAGCAATATTCATTTGCCTGTCCCTATTGCAGCGATTCATATTGCTCATGCCGCTTACGTTTATCATACAGGGAAGCGGGGCGCATTATCCAATCATACACAGGGTTTGATAACTATTGGCCACGGCTCGCCTCGCTGAACGCATACAGGCGACTCAACGTGGCCACGTACAGGACGCCGTTGACGGCGGTGGGCGTCCCGGTGATTTCGTCAGGGAACCGGGCAGTAAACAATACGTCCAGCGTTTTGTCGGCGGCAATCACGGAAAAGGAACCACAACGCGCGCCCACATATATCCTGTCTCCCGCGCCCAATGGCGAGCCCCAGATGGACCTGCCCGCCCGATGCGTCCAGTATGCCTCGCCGGTTTCGGCGTCCACGCAATGCACATAGCCCGCGTCATCGGTGATAAACACCAGTCCATTCAATACGGCGGGCGTTGCGCTGCTCTGGCGCGGGAATTCGTACGACCATATCTCCGCCGTGTCAGTGATGTCCCCCTTCTGCGTTGCGTCAATGCATTTCAGCCAGGATTGCCGCTTCCCCCACCAGATATCGCCGCCCGCCGTCACATAAACGCGACCATCATGGAATACCGGCATCCCGACAATCTGACTAGGCCCTTCCCGTGGATTGTTCGAGTATTCGAAAATATCCTCCTTGGGCCCGTCCGGATCGCAATCAAACCGCCACACCCGCTCGAGGGTTGTCGGTATTTCAGGCAGTTGAGGCGGCAACGCATTGAAGGCGTAACACACGCCGTCCGGGCCGCCGAAAAAGACCATACGGCGTCCATCAATCTCGCCCAGCGACGGCGGCGCCCAGGCGGCGTGGAATATGCGTGGACCGATGTGTTCCGTGTCCACGGCTACCAATGTTCCCGTGTTCTTATTGAGCACAATCAGGCTTGGCGCGTCGGGGTTGCCCACCTTGAGATGCGTGTTGTCCACGCCGTTGCTCGTGTTCAAGTACAGGTAGTCGCCATCGAGCAAAATGGAGGAGTAAGGCGAATCGTGCGGGTACACGCCAAGTTCTGCGCGCATGTCGAAAATCCAGACCACATCCGCGTCGGGCGGTTGCGCTTCAAGGGGCGAAGAATCGTCCGGCGCCATAAGCCGTCCCTCGTCGGTAAACGGCCCGGTGTTGCCGTTTTCAAGCCCGTATAAGTCAAGGCAGACCACCTCGCTGCGGTTGGTCACGGTATAGACCCGGTCCCCCTCGATGGTGGGCGGCGAGCAAATGCCTATGCCCGGCCAGTCCAGATAGCGGTCGCCGCCGATGCGCGGCGTCAGAAATTGCCAGTGAAGACTGCCGTCCTCTTCATCCAGGCAGAGCAATGTCCCACGGTCTCCCTGATGACGGGGGTCGCGCGGCTCGGAATTATTTGCTCCGACAAAGACACGTCCCTGGGCGACAATGGGCGATCCATAGGAACCGCCGCCCAAGGGGACGCTCCATTTGACGTTTTCGCCCGTGTCCAGGTCAAAATGGACGGGCGCCCCTGTCTCGCGGGTAATCATGTTGCGCGTATACCGTTCGCCCCATTGCGCGTGTTCAGCAACAGCGCCTGGCGCAAGAAGCAACAGAATTAGAAAGAGATACGTGGGAAAACGATATGCATGACCAGAAAAAAACATGCGGGGCTCCTTATCATTAACAGCGGCGATAGTATTGCACAAGCATATATTTCGATTACCCGAGAGTCCACGGCGCGCGTATCGGACGCGCGAGCATAACGGTTGCCTCTGTATCGTCGCTGACCGTTTCGCCGTCGGGGTCCCAGCGCAACGGACGCTTCAGACGCGCGGCAATGTCCGCAACAAACCCGAGGGCGGCGGCCTTGTATCCTGATTCCACCGGCGAAACAGGGTCGCAACGGTTCTTTACACTTTGAATGAAATCGCGCGCATGGTGATCGCTCACATGCAGGCGTGGTTCCTGCGGCGCAATATCGAGCAGGGAAGCCGGTTCCGCCTTGATATCTTTTCGGCTCACATGTACCCAGCCGTCGTCGCCTCGAAATCGTACGCCTTGTTCGTATGGATTGTCTGTATCCGAATATAAGAGGCGCAGTCCGTCGGGATACACATATTCGGCGCGCCAGCCGTTGATGTTGTCGGTGAACCCTTCGCTGCGATAATCGGCCTCACACTGAACTTCGAAAGGGTGACTAAGCAAAGTGGGACAACCCCACGCGGCGATGTCAAGGTGGTGTACGCCCCAGTTTACAATGAACCCCGCGCAGTAGTCCGATATAAGATACCAGTCCGGCCATTCGAGGCGTCCCGGATTATAGGGCGTCATCGGCGCGGGGCCGACGTACAATTCCCAGTCAAGCCCCTGCGGCACGGGTTGCGCGTCAAGCGGTCCGTCATAGCGCGGCGTGAAACTTGGGCCGGGCGCCGCTACCTCGATGGTATGGACGGAACCGAGATAGCCGCTCAGGGCAATCTCACACGCGTGCCTGAAGTTTCTTCCGGAACGCTGCTGTGTGCCTGTCTGGAAGACGACGTCATGCTTGCGTACGGCGTCGCGGATAACCCGGTTATCGCGTACACATACACCGAGCGGCTTTTCGCAGTACATGTCCTTGGCGGCCGCGGCGGCGTGGGTTGCCATAACGCCATGCCAATGGTCCGGCGCCGTAATCACCACGGCGTCTATATCCTCCCGCGCCAGCAGTTCCCGAAAATCGTTGCAGGCAACACAGTCCTGATTCTCGTAATAACCATTGACAAGTTCCGCTGCTTTTTCCCGGCGCGTTTCCTGTACATCGCATACGGCGACCACCTGAACGTCTCGCTCCCCAATAAAACCATCCATCATTACCTGTGTGCCCCGTGAACCCGCGCCAATAACGCCCAATGTGATGCGCTCGTTCGCGCCTCGCGCGCGGGGTGAAAGCAGCAGCGGCGCAACAAGTCCAGCGCCGGCAGCGCCCAGAAAGGTTCTTCTGGTTACTTTGCTGTAACAGCGCCTTTTCATTGCTCGATTCCTGTCTCCTGCGATTGGCATAATCGGCTTCCTTCCATGTTTCGCCGCTCCGGGCGTCACGCCCGTTTCTAGCGCTACTCCCATAAACGGCCCAACGCTGCAAGCGTCTTGTCCACCAGTATATCACCGCCCGCCGGCCCCACGATATTCGAGGAAATACACGAACCATACGCGCCGCCGGCAACAGCGCGCGCCGTGGGCAGGTAACGGCCCCGATCGTTGGCGAGCTGTACGACGAGCGTCTGGATTGCAGGACTGCGCCCTTTCATACGCGCGCCGAACTCGCTATATAATTCGAAGGGATTGGTGGCAATGGCAATATCGCCCAGACGAAGGACGTGCAGGTTCATGGCGTAGGTGCTCTCGTTCTTCTCATAGCGGTCCAGCACATCGCCGGCGCGACGCAACATGGCCGCGTCCCGCGAACCCGGCTGCAAGTCGTCAGACGCCAATAACTGTTCCTGTTCCTGCCGCGCTTCCGCCGCCTCTTCGTCGGTCACCCGGCGCGTGGGCAATTCGATTAACTCCACGCTATGCCGAAAAACAGGGGCAGCGTCCCGATCGGTTTGCGCGTTTTCAAAGGCGTCGCGCACACCGTTAACAATACGTCGCGCCATCTCACGCATACCCGGCTCGGAACGCATGTCCGGTTCGCCTCGACCGCGCCGTACCAGATCACGGGGCGACTGATCGCCCGCGGCGCTGATCATGGGATAGACGGACACCCCGTCGCCGTACAGCTGCTTAATCGCTTCTCGCACCGGCCCCCAGAAATCGGCGGACAGGTAGCGCTGTCCCTCCACCACCTGGGCTGGACAGGCGATATTGATCACCACTCCGGATAATGCCTCCGTTGCGTCCCACAGGAAGACCAATTCAAGGCCATGGTCGTGGCCGCCCTCCAAGCCGACGAAGTCGGACTGGGAAGCGTTTCCGTACATACGCGACGAACCATCGGCATAGACCGCGATGCGGTTAAAGCCAACCGCGGCGTGGCCGAGGGCATGACTCATCGCGCCCGGGCTGCGGGCTTTCCACGCCTCTATAGCCGCTTCGGCGGCGCGTTCGCAAAAGAAAGGCGCGTATTCGACGGGGCCCATCACCCCTGGCTCAGGGTCTTTATACACGCCGGGCGTCAAAGTGGGGCCGGTATGCGTGTGCGTGGCGTTTATGCTCAATTTGGCGCTGTCGAAATCCGGCAGCTGCGCCGCCACGCGCGCGCGAATGTCCTCGACAAATTCACGACCTACATTCACCAAGTCGCAGGCCAGGAGAATGGCCTGTTCTGATTGTCCGTCCCCGTCCGTGCGCTCCAGCGCCAACGCCGTTGCCAGGCATGGATACAGCGTTCCTTCGGTGGAAACCCGCTCATGAAACTGGCCGGCCAGTTGCACCGGTTTATCGGGTGTAATGCTGGTTGTCGCCCAGCCCACATGAAACCCGACGCCAATGTCCTGCGTGGATGCAGCCAGAGGCGATACAGTATTTGCAAGCGCAATACCGCCGCCGGCCAACGCGACGCTTCGGCCTGTGTTGAGCAAGAAAACACGGCGACTGACCCGTTCCTGGTTGCGTTCTTTCATAATAGCATTCCTTGTGTGGTTCAACGCCGATGAAGCGGGCTCGGAAAGGTACTGCCGCGGAATTTATCCCCAGCGCCGCCGCGCGCGTCACTCATTTCATCAGCAACAAACTCAACGCCATTAGCGCCATTCCCGCAACAAGTCCCAGCAGACTGTCGTGCCCCTTGCCATAAGCGCGGCTTGTGGGAAGCAATTCGTCCAGGCTGATGTATACCATAACGCCGGCAATGCCGCCGAAAAGAATACCCATCACCTGCGCGGGCATTTCATCGCCGATGAAGAGGCGCAACAGCGCATACGCAACCACCGCGCCCACAGGTTCGGCGAGGCCGCTGAGGGAGGAGTAAATAAACGCTTTTTTTCTGCTGCCCGTGGCGTAAAAAATCGGTACGGAGATGCTGATGCCTTCGGGAATGTTGTGCAGCGCAATGGCGATGGCGATAACAAGTCCCAGCGACGGGTCTTCAAGGGCTGTCAAAAAAGTCACCAGTCCTTCAGGGAAGTTATGGATGGTGATTGCCAACGCGGTGAACAACCCCATGCGCATCAGTTTCTTGTCGTGGCCGCCATGCGCAACCGCCTGTGCCAGATTGGCGGCCATGGGCGTGTCCGGCATGGGGGCTTCGGGATCGTGCAGCGGCGCTAACTCGGCTTCCGAATGGATTTCGTGGGGATTCTCCGCGCTTGGCACCAGCGCGTCCACGACGCCGATGAGCAGCATACCGCCAAAAAAGGAGGCGACATTGATCCAATTTCCCAACCGGTCCCCGTAAACGTCTGTGAGCGCCTCCAGGCTATTAGGAAAAATCTCCACAAAGGAAATATACAACATTACCCCGGCGGAAAAACCCGTGGCCACCGAGAGAAAACGAAAATTTGTTCTGCTCGCCGTGAACGCAATAATGCTGCCGATACTGGTTGCCATACCCGCAAAAAACGTCAGCCCAAAAGCAATCCAAACGCCTGTCATGCTGTTCTCCATAAAGGTATGTCGTGTTTCGGATTATAGACCGCGCCTTGTCGTGCGCTTTATTGTACAGAGAATACGAGCACCAGTTCCCCTGTCTCGGTTCGCAGACCGCCGATGCGCGCTTTTTCACGGGACAGCAGAAGGGTTGTTCTCAACACGGTTTTCGGCGCGTTCTCCGGGTCTTTTGACGCGAGTTCAACCGTGGCGGCTACGCGGGCGCGCCCATCATCATCGCGTCCGGTGTAGCGGAGAATGAGGGTATAGCGCTCTTTCAAGGGGACGCGCGTGTCCTGTCCGGATTGCAAACGCGCTGTCTGCTTGTGCAACGTACGCCATGTGTCAAAGGGCAGGTCTTCAAGCGCATCGCGGACAACGCGCGCATTGGCGTCGAACACAGTTTCTTCGTGTCCCTCCCGGCAGCCTTCCACCACCCAATATTGCAGGGACAGCGGCGTCCGCTCCGGCGCGGCCTGCGCCGTCAGCAAAAAAAGTACACAGATTCCCGTTGCGCTTACCACAAATCAGTCTCCGGCATTGTTACCCATACGGTTGTCACGCCCTCCGGCGGATCATACCAGTCCACGGCAACGCCGTCCAACTCGGTATGGGCCGATTCCACCTCCGTTGCCTTGACCGGTTCGTTTGGCCGCGCGAAAATGGCCAGTAGCGACAACACAAGGACCAGCGCGGCAGCGGACAGCGAGGCCATGGCCCACAGTCCCGTCGAACGAGGCGCGGGCGCTTCAATGCCTTCGCGGATGCCCGCCATAAACGCGCCAAATTGACCGTCGCCAATCTCGGGAGTGGGGGACGCCGCATTGTGCGCGCCTTCGCGCAGTCGCAGCAGCGTGTCGCGATACGCCGTAAGTTCCGGCGTTTCCAATGCGGAGGCGTCGGCCGTGGCGTGGCGGGATTCGTCGTCCACCAGCGCCGCAATCTGTTTTTGTTTGTGTCGCATAAACATATCCAAAACTCTCCTTACTGCTGTTCCAACAAAGGGCCCAGCGCCGCCTGCAGTCGTTTGCGGGCGTTGAACAGCCGGCTCATTACCGTACCCACGCTGCACTGCATTACCTCGGCCATCTCCTGGTAGGAAAGGCCCTGGTATTCGCGCAGTATAAACGTCAACTGATGCTTCGTCGGCAACTGTTTCACCGCCGCCTCAATCGCCGCGCCAAGTTCTTTTGACGCAGCCGCTTGTGACGGCGTGTCGCCGGTGTCGGCATTTACCGCCTGCAACGCATCATCATAGGATGTCGTTTCCAGACGCCGCTTCTTCAAATGGTCCTTGCAGTGGTTTGCCGCAATCCGCATAAGCCATGTCTTGAAACTTGCGTCGCCGCGAAATCGTCGTAATGCGCGCCAGGCCTTGACGAACACATCCTGCGCAAGGTCCCACGCGTCTTCACGGTTCCGCGTAAAATAGAAGCACAAGGCATATACCTCATTGCGGTATTTACGCACGAGCGATTCAAATGCGTCTGCGTCGCCGTCGCGCGCGCGCAACGCCAACGTCATGTCGTCCAAGACGGTATCCGTTATTCTTTCGGCCATAGGCGTTCCTTCCTGAACGGATATAATACACCATTGCGTCAACCGCCTGAAACCTGTACGGACGACTTGTATCAACTGTCTTTACAGCCTGGCGCTGTGATCATATATACGCCTATGCATCCAATTAGACGCAAACCGATGCCGTTTTATTCATTTTTCGTGAGATCAAGTGGTAGAGGCTATTGACCGAACAACATATCGCCCGTAATATGACGACCGGCTGCATCGGCGTTTTATTTTTCAGCCGGCGTTGCACCGTTATTGTGCGTATCGGCGCGATATATTCAGGTTAAACGCTTTTCGAGCACCTTACACAGGGAGTGGGTTATCCTGAATCATGCGGCGAGATAATGAAAACATTCAGACATGTATGATAGTCTATAGGTCTGTAAATAGGAGATGCGTTTTTCGAGGCTGATAGCTTTCAGAAGCCAGGTGAACCACGCAGCACGGGCCGAAGTGAACGCCCGGATTGCGATGTCGCGGCCACAGCCTGTATAGTTTTACCGTTAAGAAACATCAGAGATACCTAGTATGAAAGGAGTATCAGATCATGAATGACTTTATCGGCACTGGTCGGCGTATGGCGCTTGTTGCGTTGTTGCTTTGCCTCGCGGCAAGCGTTGCCTACGCGCAACGGTTTACCGTGGAAGAGATGTTCCCGGAAGAACCGGACCCGTTTATGGGCAACTGGATGGGCCGCTGGTCGGAAGAAGAAGATGTTGATCCGGTAATTACGGCGCAGATTATTTCGCTGGGCCGCGACCACTATCAGATACGGCTTGCGCCGAAGCTGTTTATGCGCGCGCGGCCGTTGGCTGTTATTGAAACCCGTGCCAGGGATGGCGTACTCAGCTTCGATGACCAAGGCTACAGAGGCGAGATTCAAGGGGGACGCTTCACAGGCGGCAGAAGGACGGGCCGGCTTACTTTCGAGATGACGAGGGTTGTCCATGAACCGCCGACACTGGGCGCGCCGCCGCCGGATAACGCCATTGTGCTGTTTGACGGCACAAACTTTGACGCCTGGGAGAACGCCGACAACTGGGAACTGGTGGATGACGACGCCATGATGGTGCTGCCGGATTCGGGCGACCTGGTATCAAAACAAAAGTTCAAAGATGTGCAATTGCATGTTGAGTTCCGCACACCCTATCAGCCGACTGAACGCGGCCAATCGCGCGGCAACAGCGGCGTTTTTGTGCAGGATGAATACGAAGTGCAGGTGCTGGACAGCTACGGGCTCGAAGGATACTATGATGAATGCGGCGCCTTGTACAAAGTATCCGCGCCTTATGTCAACGCGACACTGCCGCCCGCCCAATGGCAGACTTACGATATTACTTTTCGCGCCGCACGTTTCGATGAAGACGGCGAGGTGTCGGAATATCCCCGCATGACCGTGCTGCATAATGGCTATGTCATTCAATATGAACAGGTAATCCCCGAGATAACCGCCTGGAAAGAGCATAGCCGGCTGCAGCCGCCGCCCAAAGAACCAGGCGCAATCAAACTGCAATCCCATCGCGCCCACTATGTCCAGTTTCGGAATGTCTGGGTGGTGGATTTGGAGTAAAGGTCTGGCGCCGTCAGGCCGATATCCTCGATTTTGAAAATATCTATGCAGGCGCAAATGCTGCAATGTGACGCGGCCGTCCCACGTCGCAAATAAAGCGGCAACGGGCCACGCGTTATTTGTATTGGGTTGCGTACCAACGTTCCATATATCCGGCAAAAGGACTTCATGCATTCAACGATTTATATACGCAACGTATTGGTTACGGTGACGTTTCTTGCGTTAGCGGCGCTCCACCTTGGCGCTGATGTGGTGGTGCTGCAAAACGATGAGTCCCTGTCCGGCGCATTCTCCCGTGTGCGCGACAATACCCTCGTGTTTCGCACATCATTACAGGGACAGATGATGACGCCCATGGACACGGTACGTTCCATTTCCGCGGATGCCACGTTATATATAGAGATGCTGGACGGCCGGGTGTATTATGGCCGGCTGGGCGTGAAAGAGGGCGCACAGCATATATTTCCCCTGGACGGCGGCGCCCCTGTTGCCATAGACGCATCTGCCATAGAAAAAACGCTTCCTATTCCCACCACGCCCACGACAACGCCCGGCGCTTCGGAACGGGAATGGGACGTTTCGTTCGGGCCGGGACTGCAATGGCGCAGCGACAGCGCCACGCCCGTGGAGCCGACGGCGCGGCTGGATATTAGCGGGCAGGGCGACGTGTGGCGCTTCGAGGGAAGCGCTGTTGTCGAGCGGGCCGACCCGAACGATTTCCCGGCATATTTGCGCGCCGCCGGCGAACTACAGCGCGACCTGGGCGAGCGTACCCGTCCCTTCGTGGGTGCAGGCGTGGAACGCGACCTGGACCGCTTCCTGGAATTACGGCAGCGTCTTGGCGTCGGCTTGTATCACGATCTGTATGTAGGCGAAAGGTCGTCCGTCACCGGTTTTGCCGGTGTTGACGCGGAATATGAACGAGGACGAAGACCCGGACGCCGCCCCTTTGCGGGGGAACGCGCGCGCAGCCGCCACGACCTGAATCTGCGGCTTGGCCTGCGCTATTACCATCTGTTCGCAAACCGACATTCCCTGAGCGAGTCGTTGACCTTGTTCCCGGCAATTACGAACGCCGGGACACTGCGCGCGCGCGCGGAGACAGTATACGCCATGCCTGTTACCGACAGACTTCAACTGCGCTTTGATCTCATCGTTGACTATGAAAGTGACCCGTTGTTTGGCGGGATGAATCGCTGGAGCGCCACAGTGGGCGCGGGCGTAAACATGGCTTTTTAGGTGCGGGGCTTGCAGAACAAATACCTTTATTTCCGTTGTCGTGCCAACTGAAAAACTTCATTGGGCTGAACAAGCAACGCCGCCCCCGTTTCCGACGCGTTCAGGAAGTCTGGATCTTTACCTGGAGGCGTCATAAACGGTATAGTGTGTATGCTCACATAAGCCATCAACAATAGAGGAAAACGCACCATGACAGACAAACATTCGAACCAGGGAGTATCACGACGCCGTTTCTTTCGCAACAGCGCGGCCATGCTCGCCGCGCCGGCAGGCGCGGGAATCATCAGCCGCGCCGCCCTCGGACAGCAACAGCCGCCTGACGGCGCGGAAAAGTTAACGCTCTACCAAGAAGCCGAGCTTGGCGGCAATGTGCGCGGACCGCATATCTGGTTGCGCTGGGACAACGAGATTCTCACCAGTTACCGCGCCCATCCTAAACAAAAGTACCCCTACTTCTATCCCGTAAACGGACCGGTGTCCGGGCTCTCGATGACCGCCGAGACGGCGCTGCCCTGGCCGCATCATCGGTCGCTGTATTTCGCCTGCGACAGGCTGAACCGCGCCAATTACTGGCAGCAGGGGCTTGAGCACGGACAAATCATTTCTACCGGCCCGACCGTAAACCAACATTCCGAGACGGCGGCGGTGATCGAAGACGCCTGTGAATGGGCCGTGCCCGGCGAAGCAGTGCAAATGACCGACGAACGCAGGTTCGCCATTTCCCTCGAACTGCCGCGCCGGTGGATTCTGGACACGGAAATCAGGTGGAACGCCGTGGAAGACGTCGAAGTAACGCGCACCAACCACGCACTTTTCTCCATCCGCTGCGCGCCCGACATTTCGCCCTGGGGCGGCGGTACGCTTGTATCCAGCGAAGGCAACGTCGGCGAAGAACAGACCTACGGCGAAGCCGCGCGCTGGTGCGCCTTCTACGGCAAACGCGTTCGCGCCAAAGGCGAACCCGTCGAAGGCATCGCCCTTTTCGATCATCCGGAGAATCCCTGGAACCCCTGTCCCTGGTTCACGCGCGATTACGGTTTTATATCACCCATGCCGTTTCAATGGATAACCGAACCCTGGCGCCTGCCCGCGGGCGATTCGGTTACCCTTAAATACCGCGTCGTCGTGTTTACTGGCGACCCAGAGGAAGCGGACCTGGAAACATTGTACGCGCAGTGGTTAAACACCTGATTATTGACGCATAAACATCATCGGGAACGCCGCAATTTCCCCGGAAGAAGACGGCGTTCCCGTTTAGCCGTTTTTCGTCATAAACCTGCGAATCTTACCCCGGAGCAGGCGCTTTGCGCGCGCCACGGGCTGGCCCCCATCGTGAAGGGGATGGGTCGTGTCGTAACCACTTATAGAATTTGCCCCGGTGGACTAGATAGTGGTCTTATCATCTTCTTTATTGTCATCTGTACTGCGAGATTTGAGCAACGCCTGCGATTGCCTTTTTTTACTGACAGCGAACAGGAAAAAGGCTATCACAAAAAAGAGAAGCGCACATATCATCGCTCGCTCCGCCCAAGAAATATTTTCGAAAAGCAATGCCAGTTTTTCCCGCAAAGCGGCGATGGTTGACGACTCGAGAGAACTGTGGGGAGCCTTGTCAGCCAATTCCTGGCGCGCGGCAAGCGTATTGCCCGAGGCCCATTGCCTCCATTTGCGAAATTCTGACCTGTTCCGCCATACGTCATCGTCCATATTCCCGCCAATTTTGTCGAAGAGTTTTTGGGCCTTCTGCTGATCGCCATTGACGCACGCCATCAGACAATGTTGATTGAGATAGTAATTGAAGTCCGGAAACGCTTCGATCAACGCCATACAGCCTTTGTCAATCTTTTCCCAATCAAAGGAATATTTACGCATGAAGTCTTCCGCGCCCATGCGAATTGCAATAGAACTAGCGATCAGCGCGTACATGGTATATCCATACATCTCTTGGGTAAGCGCGAACGCTTTCTCAGCGAAACGTTCGAGTTCTCCGCGCCTGCCGCCCCAACGACGCGTAAGATACCATGCCTTTGTGTAGTACAGAGGAAAGTAGCCAAGATCAATAGCAATGCCTTTGTCGAAGATGGCCTGAAGTTCACTCGCTGAACAATCAAGACAATTACACACATTGAGCAACAGATTGTAGAGGTTTGGATCGTTTCCATTGAGCGCTTCGGCTTCAAGCAAATAATCCCTGGCTATACCAAGTTCCTTGTAAAACGTCGCCCATCCCTCGTCCGTAACGGTGTGGGCAGAATCACCGCCGCGCGCATCCCATCCATACGCTACGTGTACTTCGGCTTGGGTAATAAGCGGTGTCACGGATTCTGGATACGCTTTCTTCCAACGTTCTATCAATGAAGCAAACGCTTCCCTGTTGTCCGGCGTAATATCTCCATACCCCGTCTTCAAGCCTCTATAGAAATGGCCCAATTGCCACGCTCCGGCGCTGTAGCGGCACTTGTGCTGGCGCAGCAAGCGCGCCATCTTCTCAAGTTTGTCAAAATACTCTGCGGCAAGTGCGTATCCTATCTCCTCGTCGTCAATCTGATTCTGTCGGGAAACAGGGACCCCGTCTTCGCGCGCAATACCTTCGCCGCCATTATCCTCGCACACATTGTGCCCAATATCGGGCTGCGTGTCTTCATCCACTACAAGAATGCCGTGTAACTTGTTCCCGCGACACACATTTCCTTCCGCTTTCCCTCTGGCGCTGCGCTCAAACAACACGCCATGCCTGGCGTTCTCGCTGCATTCATTATCGCGAACAACGGGGTTGGTGAACCAACCGCCAACGGCAATTCCATTCCAGCCATTGCCTCTGCACGTGTTGCCTGTAACATCGCCGCCAGCGCCCAAAAATACGCCTATCCCATTGCGCCGATTCTCATTGCATGTGTTATTGCTGACCTCGACAGCGGCCGCCAAGGACTGAACAGCAATACCGTGCCGCGCGTTCTTTTCAACTGTATTGCCCAGGACGCTGCCGTTGGCGCCAAGCTTGAATATGATCCCATTGGCGTCATTTTCACTGCTCACGTTTCCTTCAACAATGCCGTGCGCCCATTTTTCAATTGTTATGCCGGGACCTCGATTTAGCGAGAATGTATTATTCTTAAGAATAATAGAGGCGCCCTTGTCAAGTATTCTGGCGCCCCACTCACCGTTGTTTAAGCAGATATTTTCTTCCGCTACTGCTTGTGCGCCTTTGGTAATGGAAATGCCGCCATACTGATTATTGATGCATCTGTTACGCTGCAGCGTTGCCTTCGTACCTTCACCCCGTACGAATATTCCCGACTGAGAATTGCCTTCGAACAGACATTCGACAACGCTGCACTGGCTCTTCTGGTCTATCGTAATGCCACAACCGGCGCTTGGTCCAACGCCGCAACTGTGGATTTCCACGCCACTATTGATAATTTCTATTGCGTCCGGGAAAAGAGTCCTATTGGGGGGAAGGGAAGCCGTATCGGAATGCTGAAACGTGAATCCGCTAACATGTACGCCGGCGGTATCTATCACCCTCAATAGTTTCCCACGATTGCTGACATTACGGACAATCGTGCTGTCTGACCCGGCGCCCCTCAGTTCGATACCCCGCCTAATGACGAGATTTTCCTCGTAGATACCCGGTCCAACCTCGATAATGCCGCCCGGCCCGACAGCCTCAATAGCCGCCTGGATTGAGGCATAATCTCCGGGTACGACCAACTTGTCTCCTGCGGCATTCATTCGCGCCACAACGACAAAGCACACCAAAAAAAACTTGACTACATGCATATTATCCCTTTTTCGTCATTCATTCAACAATATCGCATCCTGAGACGTCAGTTAAAGTGTGTAGCGCCAACAATAGGAGCATCCTCATTTCCCCTCGATTATCCAAGCCCTCTGTTTTCGTGTCGGCCAATGTTCCCGGCAGGGAAATAAGTAGAATCACTAAACATGCCTCAATTATCGTCCGCGCTCTCATTGTGATTGTCTCCTCTATGGGTTAGCCCACTGTGCGGTACCGCCGGGATCAATGACATGGGTCTCAACATTGCCCGCAACAATAATATTGCCCATTGGAATAAATTCATCATTCCAACAGCCGCACTCCGGCTCGCCTTCCACATCAGAAGGCGGCGTCCAGTCGTCTGGCGGAAGCGCGGGGTCCA
>SLFT01000224.1 GCA_007124105.1 Candidatus Hydrogenedentota bacterium
CCAGGAGGAGGGGGGGCGCGATTGGGGAGCCAGGAGGAGGGGGGTATTTGGGATCAGGAGATGGGGCGATTGGGATACCTGGCAGGAAGAACAGACGGCTTGCGGCGTTTCCGCTTATCTTTCGGCAATCCAGTGAACGCTCTCGCGCAAGGCGATAAGTTCCTGTTCCTGCTCCTGGCTGAAGGCCCCCTGTATATGGGCGTACGTGTCCATCCACACTATCAGCCGCGCAAGCTCGGCTTCTTCCAACACCACGCCTTCATGTCCGCCCTCGATAGTTAACAGGGCGAGCAGTTTACTCTGCCGCGCCACGCAATCGCCCACTTCTGAATAGTCCTTCTCGAAGGCGAGGTCGTGCAGGTCGTTGTCGCCGTAGGCAATCAATGACTGATACGCCTTGTCCGGGGTCAAATCAAAGGCTGCGGCATTGCGGTCGGCGTGGCCGGGATGATGACAGTCCACGCAGGCATTGTCCAATACCGGTTGTACCAGTGTATCGAAACGCAACGGCCACGAGCCCTCGGCCTCGGGCGTTATCTTAGAGGGCGGCCGTCGCAGCGCAAGAGGCGACGCGTCCAGGGCGGGGGCGGTTTCTCGCGATTCATGACAGCCGACGCATGAAAGCGTCTGCTCCGGCTGTAAATAGGTGAGCGATCGCATGGTTCGCAAGGCCAGACCGTCCTGATCAATGGCCTGGAAAAACAGGGGCATACCGGAAGGCGCTTCGAAATAGGCGGAGCCGTCCGCTTCCACCGGCACAAGGCCCAGCACCACCTTCCCGGTGTCTTCAGCGGAGACGCCCAGCATGGGTTGGTTCATGAACGGTTGCACCTTCGGGAGTACGCCCACCACGCGCAGCTGTTCGATGGTTTCTCCTTCCAAATCGCCCATGCCCGCGTATACGTCCTGAAGCAGAAGCGCGCCGCTCTTGGGCGCGTCCCAATCCACATTGTCGGCCACGGCAAAGGGCCTGGGCCGCGGTTTGATGGGAATGGGCGTTTCAGAAGAGATTTCCGGGTCGCGATGGAGCAGGTGCAGGTTGCCGAAGGCGTCATAGAGGTAAATGCCCGAGGCGTTCCCCGGGTTACGCTCATCGCTGATGTCCATATAGGCGTGCGCCGGCAAGGGCCGGTCTGCCCAGGAAACAAGAAAATGCTCTTCCGACAACGGCCAGGCGCCGGCGTAATAATGGGTTGGCCAGCATTCTGTCTCGGGGAAACACACCTCCGGCGTAATCCGCTCGAGCGGCTCATCGAGTTCCGTGCCCTGCGTACGATCAAACAGCGCCAATGAACCGCCGGTAATCGAGTGGTGGGCCGTGGCGGTAAAAACGAGTTTGTGCGAGTCCGGAATCGGTCGCGCCTCGAAAACGCATTGGGGCCGCACCGTAAAATTTCCGTAGACCAGCTGACCGTTTGTGCCGTCGGGGCGGGTGGACCACAAACTCATGAAGTCGCCGTTGTACCGGTCTATATAGTCTCAACGCGCATACAGTATTTGGCCGTCATGGTTAATCGCCGGCGTCCACTCGAAGTTCTCGAAAGCGGAAATGGCGCGCAGGGCGCCGCCGTTGCTGTCCATGCGATGCAAGGTAAACACCGGCACAGGCCGTTTCAAGTCGCCGCCGCAACGCACATAGCTGTCCGGAAGCGTGGCGCCTACCGTCGCCGCCGCGCTGTCCCGGTCCGCCTGCAACGCCACGCCCTTGCGGGTCGAGAGAAAGATTATATCGCCATTTGGCAGGTAGCGCGCGTCAAAATCGTTGTAATGGCCATGCGTCAGTTGTCGCAGTCCCGTACCGTCTATATTCATTTCATAGATGTGATAGTGAGAATCCTCGGGCAGGTTTTCCTTTACGGTTTTATCGGCTATTTCCGCCACATGGGGATAATATCGGGCCCAGGCGAATAGAATTTTTCTGCCGTCATAAGACAAGTCGGGCCGCAGAAAGTTTCCGTCCGGCCAGCCTTCGGTCAGACAGCGCAGCCGGGGCGCATTGCCCTTGAATCCGGACAGGATATAGATGCCGCCGCCGGGACGGGCAAACCACCCGTAATACTGGTCGGACACATGAGGAAACATGGTTGGGGCGCGTTTCACAAAAAGAATCTCGTCAAAATCCAGAAGTGGATTGCGCAACGCCATCTCACGAACGGCCCACTGCAGTTCCTGCGTCAGGCGCTCATGAGCGCTGCCGGCTGGCTCAGTCGGAGCGAGCAGGGCGCGTTCCATAATGTCTTTAAGCCGCTCTTCCGCCGCTGAAATATCCGCGCCAAGACGACGCAGACTATCCGCAAGAGCGCGGGCGCGCGCCGCCAAGACATCGAAACTCATAAAATCAGAATCCAAGTGTCCCGACGCCGTTGACCACTCACTGACGCTGCTTTGGTCGGCGCTCTTCCCCTGCGCAATGTTTACGTCGCCGCCAACGGCGTACACCTCGACCTCATCCAGATGAAAGTAATCGGTATGCGGCAATTGTACGCGGATATAGCGGGCGACGGCGCCGGACAGGTCCACTTCCAGCGGCCTGTTATCGGTATGCCCATAGAACACCACGTCATCGTGCTGGTAGTTCTTGCGCCAGGAAACGCCATCGGAGGACAACAATAACAGGAAGCGCGCGGCGCGAAACGCGAATTCGTCGCAACGATTGAACAACCGCACCCGCGCGAGAGGGGTGTCACGCCCCAAGTCCACCTGCCACCACGGCTGGTGTTCGTGCGCGGTATGAAAGCCCCAACCGCCATTCACAACACCGTCAACGCCTCCGGCGGCATCATCCGCCGGCGAAACATCAACAGGGGACGTACGCAGTTCCCGTTGACGGGCCCAATCCGCCTCGATTTTCTCAGGCGTCACCGCGAGCGACCAGGAGGCCACATCAGCAAACACCGTAGTCGGAAAAAAGGGAAACGCGCCCAAAAAAAGCATAAGCGCGGCCCGTTGTTTCCAATAGGACATAACACTCATCCTCCTGACTGCAAGCAATTGGAAGTGATCAATAAAGACGCCTCCATTGTCAGAAGCGCCAAAGAAAGCGCGGATAGTATACCAGAACCCTTTACGTCAGATTCGCTCACGTTTTGGACTTGTAATGGCTGGTGTATTCATCTATCCTGATCGCGACGGAATCTACACTGGTAATTTTAGAGCCAACACATAGACTGAGTAAAAAAATCGCGTTTGAATCCCATGCCCCCTTTTGGTAGTCTTTATGCTTACAGGAGAACACACCATGAAGCATACTTATCGTTCGCGTTATTTCGTTCTGGCCATAGTGTTCGTCGCCGCGGCCAATATCTGGGCCGCCGCAGAAGGACCGTTGCCCGACCCGGAAAAGCCCGGGCCTTATCCCGTGGGCGTCACCACCATCACCTTTGTAGACCATAGTCGCAGCGATCCGCACACAAAGGGGCCGCGTACGCTCATGACGGAAATATGGTACCCGGCAACAGACGACACACACGGTCTGCACCCCAACAGATTAAGCGACTTTTTTCTGAAGGGACGCTCACCCGAGCTGGCGCTGTTGCTGTTTGCCGGGTTCGGCGTGGAACTTGAAGAAGCCGACAAGACCTTTGAAAACTTTTCCGTTCGTGACGCGTGTATCCGCGACGGCGAATTCCCGCTGCTCCTGTTTTCGCACGGCAACGGCGGCCTGCGCATGCAGAACGCTTTCTGGTGTGAACACCTCGCCAGCCACGGCTATATCGTCATGGCGCCAGACCACACGGGCAACTGCGCCGTCACGTTCGTGAACGGCGAGTTGGTCCTGTTCAACAACACCCGCGAGGGCCGCGAACGCTCGGCAACGGATCGACCGCTTGACCTGTCCTTTCTCATTGATGAAATGGACAAAATGAACCGCGGCAACGACAGCCGCTTTCTGGGGCGGGTGGATATGACGCGGATCGGCGCCGCCGGCCACTCCTTCGGCGGATTCACCTGTACATGGCTTGTCAATAGCGAGCCCCGCGTGAAGGCTATCATTCCCATGGCCGGCGTGGCCGAAGACCGAAAAAACTATGACTGTCCAGTACTGCTCTTTATTGCCACGGAAGACGCCACCCTGAGTGAAGAACGGGTTACCCTGATTCGACAGTATTATGACGACTCAAAAGGCCCGCGCTATTCCATCGAATTCAAGGATGCCGGCCATTTTTCCTTTACTGAAATGTACCAGCTGCAACCTGAGTTCGGCGACGGCGTCGGCCAGGGCCATCGCGTAACCAACGACGAACCGCTGACTTACATTACAATGGATAAGGTCTATCCACTGCTGAACGGATATTCTACTGCGTTCCTCGGAAAATATCTGAAGGGGCAAGACGGTTACGCATCCTACCTCGCCGAAAACCATTTGCCGGAAGACGCAATTTACCAAGCAGCGCCATAACAACCATGCGTAACGGTTCATGAAAAACGACCTGTCCACAAAGGCGGAACGCCGGCGCGGTTACGCGGTCGAATACCGCATCACGAACCTTCGTCGCTTTGATCAACAATCCAGATATTACGGAACTGGACACGGTTCCTGTGCGCCTGCAGGCGTATGGGCAGCGGCTCCTTCACCGGCGGTTGGGGCGCGCTCCTGGCGCTGAATGACGTGCCGTGCGGTATTTCGTGGTCTTTCTGCACAATCACGCCGTTATGAACCACTGTCATCCTCGCATTCTCGCGTACGTCCCCGCTTTCGTCAAAACGCGCCGCGCGAAACTCGATTTCAAAGGTCTGCCATTGCAACGGCGGCAGACACATGTTTACATAAGGCGCAGAGATTTGGTAGATGGCGCCACAGTCATCCCAGTATCCCGACGAACCGTAGCTGTCCAGTATCTGCACTTCGTGGTAATGCTGCAAGAACACGCCACTGTTGCCACGACTCTGGCCGCGGGCTTCGGGAAGAAATGGCGTACGGAATTCAAGGTGTAACTTGCAGTCCCGGAAACTGCGTTCGGTGACAATATACCCCACATCGGGATTGGCCTGCAAAATGCTGTCATCAATAATGTCCCAGGACGCGCCCCGTGGGAAACGCCCCCATTCATCGAAGCCCGAACCATCAAAAA
>SLFT01000096.1 GCA_007124105.1 Candidatus Hydrogenedentota bacterium
CCCAGGCGTCAGCAAACACCCGGCGCGCCTGATGGACATCCGGGCGCGGACATTGGCGCAGCGCTTGAACGGTCGCTGGCAATGATTAACCAAGTTGAAAAAGGCATGACTTATGAGGAGGTACACGGCATCCTGGGCGCTCCCGGCATCCTGATCGCAGGGATGGCCGCCGGCAACCAGGTCTATCGCTGGAATTACGATGACTTGCGCCTCATGGGCCGCTTCGAGGAGGGCGCGTTGACGCGCCACAACATTGTTTACCGCGACGGATTCACACCGCCACTCTTCACCACGGGCGCGACTGTGTTTGACCAGACCCTTTATGAGGCGGTTATGCCGGGAATGACTTTTGACGAGGTGCAACTGATTATCGGCGAAACGCCTGAACCGCTCACAAATGCTGAGGGGCCTGTGACCGTTTACAAATGGTCGGACATGCATGGTTCGAGCATCATCGGCCGTTTCGAGGACATGGTGTTGGCGCGCAAGTCAGGTCGCATTTTAGACCCAAGCGCGGAGCCGTCGTCTGACACGGCGACACAAGAGGGCGCCGCGCCCGATGTGCCATACCGTTTCCCGATTACCTATCCTTTTCCGCGCGATGAATGGCCTGAAGAAGAACCAGGCGTGGCGCAGCATGATGACGCACAAGAATACCTGGAAGACGAGTGGTATGATGACGATGCCGCACAAGAACCGGCCGAAGATGGCCGAATCCATGTTGCAGGCGCCACCCGGCGCGAACGCGAGATGGCGGATGACCCATCGCCTAACGCCGGGCGTTCCTACAGGCCGCTTGCGCGGCTCCCCCGTTACACAAGAAGCCTGCGCCGAGGCGATTTCGAGATACGCATCCAAAACCAGGCGCCTACAAACATAGAGGTGGGACTCATCTCGGAAGAAGGCGGACGCGACCTGTCTATCCCTTCGGGAAGAACGGAATCCGTATTTGTCGGACGCGGCATCTATGCGCTCTATTATATTTACGAGGACGATCCTTATACGCTTTACCAGGGGCAAAGAATACCTGTCGCTGATACGTTAACAGACTTTATTGTGGATATCTATGATGATTTCTACAGCGTCAGTTTTTTTGACAGAAACATGGAACTATCAAGACCAACCTCGCGGCGATAGAGCACTGTTATTGCGTCCCCGAAAAAAAAACTTTTTCCAGACAGGTTTCACCGGGAACATATATTAAGAGAGCAAAAACACGGCTAATAATCAGGGCCATTCTTGCTTTTTTCATGTGTATTCTTGTGGTACAATAGCCGCCGTTCGAGGTGCTCTCTGTCAATACAGCCAACCAGGAAAGCGATACCCTGTGCGTTTTGAAACCTTTGTTGCCGCGCGTTATCTGCGCGGGAAACGTAAAACCCGATTCATCAGCCTGATCACGTTTATTTCCATTGCCGGTGTAAGCGTCGGCGTAATTGCGCTCATCGTTGTGATGAGCGTGATGACCGGATTTGACATTGCTCTGCGTGAAACCATTATTGGCAATCGCGCCCACCTTACTGTAATGAATCGCATGGGCCGCCCGATTACCGATGTTGAAGCGGTTATAGATGAACTAAAGGCGTTAACGCCCGATGTGCTTGGCGCCGGACCTATTCTGCAAATTGAAGCCCTGTTGAAACGCGGTGAATATACCACAGGCGCCTTTGTGCTGGGCGTGGACCCCGAGCGTGAAGCGGAGGTTACCGATTTGCCGCGCAACCTCACCCAGAAGGACGGGCGCACCTTTGGCCAGGGGACGTTGCCCAGCGATAAGGAGATTGTGCTCGGCTTTCGCCTCGCCCATCGGCTGGGCGCGCGTGTAGGCTCTGAAATCGCCGTTATCACTGATAAACCCACGGTAACCCCTTTTGGCGTTCGCCCCGGCAACCAGGTGTTTCTGACGGTCAGCGGCATATCACAGGCGCGCATGTCCGATTTCGACAACCTGTACGCCTTTGTGGACGTTGACACGGCGCGTATGTTAACCGGGCGCGAGGGCGTGGACGCCGTGCATGTAAAGCTTTCGGATGCGTTTCTTGCGGCGCCCGTGGCCGCGCTCATACACGAGCAACTGCCCTATCGCGCGGAAACTTGGTATGAGAGCCAGGAGGCGTTTTTCGAGGCGCTCAAGCAGGAAAAAGTCGCCATGTTCATTATCCTGGTGTTCATTATCCTGGTGGCGGCCTTCAATATTACCAGCACCCTTATTATGATCGTCATGGAGAAACGACGCGACATCGGCATCCTGCGCACGCTCGGCTCAAGCAGTTGGTCCATACTGGCCATCTTCATTATCGAAGGATTGCTGATCGGTCTGACCGGCACCGTTATAGGTCTTATAGCCGGCGTGATTCTCGCGCACAACATCAATCCCGTCGCCGAGTTCATCGCCTGGATGCTCGGCGTCGATCTTTTCGACAGCACCATCTATTACTTTGACGGCATTCCCGTGGCAATCGTAGCGTCCGACATCGCATGGATAGCCATTTCCGCCATCATCCTGACCTTTGTTTCAACGTTGTACCCCGCCTGGAGCGCGGCGCGACTTAACCCCGTGGATGCGTTACGCTATGAGTGAGAATCTGCAACCAGTAATTATTTGTCGCGACGTGCGCAAAGTGTACCATGACGGCAGCCGTGAACTCGTTATCCTCGACAATATCAATATCGAGGTTCCTGAATATGATATCCTGGCTATCAGCGGGCCATCGGGCGTGGGGAAAAGTACGCTCCTCCATATCATGGGCACACTGGATAATCCAACCAGCGGTGATGTGTTGTTCCGGGGCGCGCCGTTGCTGCGCATGAGCGGCAACCGCGTCAACGCCATCCGCAACAAAGAGATTGGTTTTGTTTTCCAGTTCTATCATTTGCTTCCCGAGTTCACAGCGCTTGAGAATGTAATGATGGCGGCATTAAACAAGGGAATGCGCAAGAGCGATTGCGCGGAACGCGCCATGGAACTGCTGGCGCAGGTGGGCCTGAACGAGCGGACAACGCATAAGCCGGGACAGCTCAGCGGCGGCGAGCAACAGCGCGTAGCCATTGCGCGCGCCCTGTTTAACAATCCCACCGTGCTATTGTGCGACGAACCGACAGGCAATCTTGATGAACATACGGGCGAAGGCATTGTGGAATTGCTGTGGGACCTGAACCAAAAACATAACGTGACGCTTGTGGTGGTAACCCATGACGACGCCATTGCCCAACAGGCCGACCGATGGGTCTGCCTTCACGACGGCAAGGCACAGCTTCGCGGCGAATCAAACATACCATAACGCGAACGTCATTACACGCGAGGCCGATAATCGGGACATTTGACGGCGTTTGGTCGTTCCCGCCTATGGCAGGCCGAATCGTGATCGTACTTGCAATAATCGCACAGAAACTCCGTCGGACATTTCTGACGTAGCCACCATTGCCGCAAACGTTCTTTCCAGGCGAGCCAACCCTTTGATTCCGCGCCCTGACTCATCGTCTTACCTTTCTCTATTATGGTACTGAAACCATCGTGTACCAACGCACGCGTTGCCCACAGATCATTTAACGGGAAGCAACACACACACCGTAAACTATGGGATATGTATTGTCGGTCGCCGTCCGACTGTGTCCGACTGTGTCCGACTTCGTCTGAAAATCCCCGACAGTCCACTGATAACTCAAATTTCCAGGACCGTTTCCGATGCGTCGGTGGGCCAGTCGAACTTCCGCGAATACCGCGGCGGTTTTCTCTCGCGACAAAACGACTGGAAGTCGCTTCCACGTTGGGAACATGCGCGTTTTCAAACTACGGCCTTCCCTTTGTCTTGCGCGTCCAAGGTCTCGTACGCCTCCTGCAACAGGGCCTCCGTCCGCTCCCAGCCGATGCAGGGGTCGGTAACGCTCAGGCCGTATTCCAGCGCACCCTTATTGGACGTTATCTTCTGATTTCCTTCCTTCAGATTGCTTTCCAGCATCACGCCCATGATGGCGGGGCTGCACGTACCCCGTTGCTGAAGCACATCGCGCAGGACATGCGCCTGAAGCGTTTCGCGCTTGCCGCAATTGGCGTGGCTGCAATCCACCATGACACGGGGCGTAACGCCGGCCGCTCGCAGTTGTTCCTCGGCGGCAATAACGCTTACCGGATCGTAATTCGGGCCGCCCCGTCCGCCGCGCAGGATAATGTGTCCATGCCCGTTGCCACGGGTATGCACCACCGCCGAGCGCCCGTCGCTGTCAATGCCCAAAAAATGGTGCGGGCGGCCCACCGCTACAAGCGCGTCAATGGCGCTTTGCAGGTTGCCGTCCGTGTTGTTCTTGAATCCCACGGGCATGGACAGTCCGCTGGCCATCTCGCGGTGGGTTTGGGATTCGCTGGTGCGCGCGCCCACCGACACCCAGGACAACAAGTCGGCGATGTACTGCGGAATAATCGGGTCAAGCACCTCGCTGGCCGCGGGCATGCCCAGCGCAGCCAGCCGCAACAGCAACCCCCGCGCTTTGCGCAGCCCTTTCTCAATATCGTAACTGTTGTCCATGTCCGGGTCGTTGATTAACCCTTTCCACCCGGTAGTGGTGCGTGGTTTCTCGAAATAAACACGCATGATAATGCAAAGATGGTCCGATAACGCTTCCTTGAGTCGCATCAACCGTTGCGCGTATTCAAACGCGGCGCCTTCATCATGTATGGAGCAAGGGCCGGCGATTACAAGCAGGCGTCGGTCACGACCATCCAGCACGGCGGCAATCTCCGCGCGCGCCGCGGCAACAGTTTCTGTGTGCTGATCTGTCAGCGGGGCTTCCCCTTTAAGCACTCGCGGCGGCATCAAGGGGGTTAACGATACTACATTTATATTGTCTACTGCGCGCATAATAATAAGTCCAGACCTACAATGTTTTTTTTGGGTGTAAATAACTGCGCCGCCAACGCTGACGCGGCACAAGCGCCATATTATGAAAATACCGTGTACGACATAAGGCGCTGCAGGAATACCACGCCTACGCCGGCGCGAGTTTTGTTTTGTCACGGCGAAAACCGCTGAGACCAGTATACCGAATCGCGGTGAACGGATGACATAC
>SLFT01000416.1 GCA_007124105.1 Candidatus Hydrogenedentota bacterium
CAGCAGCAGAACCTGGCTGATGTACCGACCTTTGCCGAACAGATAGCGCAATTGAAAGAAGTCATTGAACAGTACTGGCAAATGATTCTTGAAAACGCGCCCGAACCAACGGACGATGCCGATATTGATCCCCAGCTCCAACAGCAGCTCGAGGCGCTGGGGTATATGTAACCTCAATGCTGAATGGTCAGACGCTTAACGCAGGCCGGCTGACAATTTGTTAACTTTTGCATCCGAGTACATTTGTATCCATCTGTGGTCAAAGAAGAAACCATAAAACGTTACCACAGATGAACACAAATGTACACGAATAAAGAATATGTTGAGTAACTGCTCTGAAGTTTTTGTATATTGTTCACGCTTTAGTGTGCCGGAGACAACAACTAAACCTGAGGTATGTGTGCTCACCTGGCACGTTAAAACGTGAACAACATACACGGCAAATCGCCTTCTGGTTTTTGGGCGAAGCCCACGTTAGCACAACGCATCGAGAATAAAGGACGCGGTCGCGATGAATACACGTGAACTGTTCAATGCCGTCATGCATTATGAACCCTATGACCGGATGCCAGTGTTCCATTGGGGCGGCTGGGGGGAAACAGTCGCCCGCTGGCGCGGAGAAGGGCTGCCGGAAGGCGCCAGCGAACACGAGTTCTTCAACGCCTCCCCCCTGTGCTGCGGCATACCGGTAAATCTGGATTTATTTCCCCTGTTCGAGGAAGAGGTACTGGAGGAAACAGCGTCGTCGGTGGTCATGCGGCAGAATGACGGGGTTATCGCAAGACTGTTCAAAGGCAAATCAAGTATCCCCACCTACATTGACTATATCCTGAAGGACCCGACCGGCTGGCCGGAGTACGAGAAACGATTGCAACCCGACCCGGCGCGGCTGCCGCAAAACCTTGATGAAATCCTCGAGCAGGCGCGCAACAGCGACCTGCCGGTGAGCATCAACACCATGAGTCTTGTCGGATATCTGCGCAATTGGATGGGCGTGGAGAACATGGCAATGGCCAGCATGGTCTATCCTGACTTCTTCGCGCATACCGTGGATGTTATCTCTGATTTGGTCTGCTGGGCGATTGACCAGATCGCGCCGAAAGTAAAGATTGACATCGGCTGGGGCTGGGAAGACATCTGTTTCCGGACCGGACCGCTTATTCAACCTGACGCCTTCGCAAAATTATGCGTGCCCGGCTATCGTAAAATTGCGGATAAGCTGCGGTCGTACGGATGCGACCTGTACATGGTGGATTGCGACGGGCTTATTGACCACCTGCTTCCCCACTGGCTTGATGGGGGCGTGAACGTCATGTTCCCCGTCGAAATAGGCGTATGGAACGCCGATCCCATGGCCATGCGCAAGCAATACGGCAGGGAACTGCGCGTATTCGGCGGCATTGACAAACTGGCGCTCGAACGCGGCCCCGATGCCATAGACGCCGAAATCGCGCGGCGTATGCCATTGATGGCCGAAGGCGGATTCGTGCCGTTGCCGGACCATCTAATCACGCCGGATACAGCCCTGGACAATGTGCGCTATTACCTCGATCGCATCAGGGATCTCCGATTCTAACACTCATATCTTACCAGACTTTTGTTGCGCCTGCGTATCTTATGCTCACTCAGAGGTCAGCATGGCTGTAAAACCAAAGGGGTTGGTGTATGTCGTGCCTCCAGGGCCGGTGATTTCCACGCGCGCATAAACGCCGAGCCCTGCGATGTCGC
Source organism: Candidatus Hydrogenedentota bacterium (assembly GCA_007124105.1). GTDB lineage: Bacteria > Hydrogenedentota > Hydrogenedentia > Hydrogenedentales > CAITNO01 > SLFT01. The sequence goes on from SLFT01000416.1 coordinate 1,729, forward strand.
GATAGAACAGGGTCGGTCCGGTCTGCACGGTGCGTCCGCCGGCTATCCATGCATAGGCGCTGTCGTCAACGGGTTTACCTGCCACGGTGGCTGCTACATCAATCCTTCCCATTGCGGCGTCATGATCAATCCTCTCAATACGAGGCGTACCCGCCACATCAGCGGCTCCCGGTTCATGCAACCGAGTCGAGGCAAAATAATAGTTTCCCGCTTCAAGCGCCGTTCGTGCTGTAGCCTCATCAAGATGTGACGCAGGGATCACAATCCAATCGCCGCCAAGGTGCTGTATGCGATGCATATCGTCAACAGCAGCGCCCCATACCGGACGTTCAGGCATCAGTACGCTCAGCAAGCGATCCCACAATTCCCGGTCCAACGGATATTCTCGTTCCGGCCGGGTGCGGTTGAGCACTTCAATTGCGGTCAGATGGCGGTGTCGCTGAAACAGGGCGACAAAATGGGCAACTGTTGCGTCAGGTACAAATTCGGGGAATCCGTTTCCGCCAAAACGCAACGCCAACGACTTTTTGCTGTCGTTGCCCGAAAAGGAAGGCGCTTCGTTGATAACCCGGGGGGCAGTGCCTGCAATCGTAGCCTTAAACGGTCCGGCGGGGTGGCCGGCTGTGTCCGCGCCTGGCACGTCACAAACTGCATATTGCGCTAGAAGTCCATCCGTGGGCACATCGGCGCCAGCAGCCAGGGCTGCCACTTCGCTCCCGTCCAGTGCGCGACGCCACAGTCGCGCTTGGAACAGGTCGCCCGTAAGGGGGGTGCTTCCCGCTCGCGTATCCCTTCCCAAAAAAAAAGTATCGCCCCGCAAACTAAATGCGCCCGCGCGATCAACGGCGCTCCCCACCAATTGCCCGTCAAGATAAAGAAATACTGTGGCGCTACGGCGTATTCCAGCCAGGTGATGCCATTGTCCATCGCGTGTATCAATGTTCAGGCCGTCAGCTGACACATTGATATTGACGGTGTTCCCGTCGCCGTGAGGTTCCAGGTAGATGCGCACCCGGTTGTCGGTATGAAGTTCCAAGTTCAACGCGCCTTTATATGCGCTCGAATAGTTGCCCATCAGGATATTTCTCTCGGTGTTCGTGGTACGAAACCACGTCTCGATCGTGAAATCATCGCGGGTAATATCGCGCAACGGGGACGTCAAAGAAACTTGCAAACCGGGCGTATCATATTCGCGAAGCCAGTGCATGGCTGGATGACACAAAACCGCTAAACCGCCGGCTTCGGCCACACCACGCAAGGCCATGTCAATATCGGTCGCGTCTGTCTCGTATGCTGTAAACAAACTCAGTGTATGATGATGACGCGACAATTCGTTACCGGGAATAGCCACCATTCCCAGTGCCTCCGGATCACGGCCAAAGTCGCTCCAAGGCCAAGTGCTCAGATTGTGGTCGGTAATGGCCAAACCGTCATAGCCGCGTTCATAGTATTCATCAATTACTTGAGCGGGCGGCATCTGTCCGTCACTCTCAGTGGTATGGGTGTGCAGGTTCAGTTTGTATTGCGTCAGATGTTCCCAGTCAATGGAAGCATACGGATCAAGTATAAGTGCAACCTCCGACGCGGAAACGGCCTGAATTTGAAGCGATAACCAGAGCATTCCCAAGACCACAATAGCAACGGCCATAAACAAAAACGTCGCAGTTGAAAACGCGTTTCGCCGGACATATCTACACCCTTCTCTTTGTATTATACGTTTCATCATTTTATTCCTGCTTGGTAGACAATCATTATTGACATCACCCTGAGACCCATACTTTCCAAGTATGCCCAATTTCAACCTCTTATGAATCGTCCTGATCGGGACCACAAAACAAACCGCAACCCTGACTTTAGCCAGAAAAATCAGCCAACGCAGAGCCCGTTCGTAACGTGCGCAAATCTAATTGTGAGGTATTAGATGCTGTTGTCGGAAGAATTCATGTTCGATTCTGGCGTTACAGTCCCCCCACTGTCCCCGATTATTTCCAAACGTATACTGTCAACATGACTGGGATGCCCTTCGAGGACGGTAATTCTAAATGATTCATGGTGGATGACTTCGCCTTTGGCGGGGATATGTCCTGCAATATGGCTGACCCATCCGCCAACGGTTTCTACATCCTCGTCTTCGATAGCGATGCCGATGGCCGGGGCCACGTCCTCGAGGTCCGTGTTGGCGTCAATGACATAGGCCTGTGGTCCGACTTTTTTTATTTGCGTGGGCATCACATCATATTCGTCGTGTATCTCGCCGAAAATCTCTTCGAGAATGTCTTCCACCGTGATAAGTCCGTCGGTGCCGCCGTATTCGTCCGTAACAATAGCCATGGATTGCCGCGCATCGCGCAACGTCTTCAGGACATCATCCAGTTTCATGCTGTCGGGCACATGTAGGATGGGCTTGATGAAACGCTCGATGTTGTCCTGACCGTTGGACCCATTTTTGATGACGTCGAAAGCGTTTACCACCCCTACGATATGGTCTATGGATTCAGCATACACCGGCAGGCGCGTACGCCCGCTTTCAATGAATAGCGCCTTCAACTCTTGCACCGTAGCCGTTTCTGGAAGAGCCTGAATATGAATACGGGGCACCATCACCTTGTTGGCGCATTGGGTTTGCAGGTCAATAACGGAGTGGATCATTTCATGTTCTTCCAAGTCGAGTGTGCCTTGGTCATGGCTTTCGTCTACCAGTACACGCATTTCCTCAATGGAGGTAAGGAACATGCGCATCCCTTTGCCCTGGTCATCAACCAAATTCAGGAATCGCTGGGAAGCCCAGGAGACCGGTATGGTGATAACACTCAAAACCCCCTCAAAAAAGCGAACCAGGGGAAAGAAAAAGATGATGAGCCGTGTTGGGAAATGGCGGAATATGCTTTTGGGCACAATCTCGGCGAAGATCACAAAGACAGGGGTTGCGATTATTGTTGCCAGTCCCGAACCCAATGCGCTTGTGAGTGCTACTGTGCCCACGACCAGAGAAAGGTTGGCGCCGATCAGCAATGTGGTGATGAGTCTAGCCGGATTTTCGTAATGCGCCATCAGCCTCATGGCATTTATTTTTCGTTGCTTTTCCGCCATATTGCGGATACGAACCAGGTTTGCGGATACAAATCCAGTTTCGTAGCCGGACAGGAAGGCGTTAACCAAGGCGCTGAAGGTGAATATGACGAGTGCCCAGATAATCATAACAATACATCGCTCCCCGATTTAGGGCTTTCCGATGCTTTCCGCACTAGAACTTGTGTAATCCTTTTTTCCAGCATTTTTTCAATCCTGAAATGAAGGTTATGGTAATCGAGTTCATCGCCTGGC
>SLFT01000505.1 GCA_007124105.1 Candidatus Hydrogenedentota bacterium
AATTTGCGCGTATAAAAGGGATAAACGCCGCTGATGTATACGAGGTGCAGCGCCGAAACTTTTCGATGGCGCTGACCTATGGACTCGGCCTCGTCTGGGCGGACCCACAGGGAGAAGGCTGGCTGCATGACAGCGAGCAATGGACTCAATTCGGCAACCTGAATACCATTTACGCCGACCACATCGCAGCGATAGCGGAAGATAACGAAAGCTTCGGGGACAGCGCCACAATGACTGTGGTGGTGGACGAAGCCTCACGATTCTACCTGCAATGCGATGGCCGGGTGAACGGGGCGCTGCTCCAAAAAGGCCGGGACGCGGCCCTGCGCGCCGGCGTCAGCCTGCGATTTCACTTACTGCGAGACGTCATCGAGGACGTGGCGCCGCCAACCCCTGTGTATCTTTTCCTGAACGCATTTCATCTCACAGACACGGACCGGGCGCGTCTCCATTCCCGACTTGCCCGCGAGCAGGCATCCGCTATCTGGATGTACGCGCCGGGGTATATTGCCGAAAACGCGGACGCGGAAAACATTGCCGCTACGACAGGCATGGACGTAAAACGTTTCGAGGCGCCCTTCCAGACGGGCTCCACTTATCTGTTGTCAGGACAATACATGCGCGCTGAAGAACGTTTCGGCGCGGGCGAGGTCTGGGCGCCGGCCTTTTATATTGCGCCGGAAGAAGAAACAGATTTCCTGGCCCGATACATCAACGAGGAAAACAAGGGAAGCATTGCCATTCTTACGCTGCCCGAAGGCTGGACTTCCGTGTATATTGCCGAACCGGAATTGACGCCGGCATTACTTCGTGAAATCCTGCAATTGCTGGAACAGCATATCTTTTTGACGCCCAGCGAGCGGGTCTATTACGACACTGTGTTCGCGCGTGACGATATTGTGGCCCTTCATGCCAGCCAGTCAGGGAAACGTTCGCTTTATTTCGGGCGCTTCTACGATATCGAAGATTTGATTGATCCCGATATCGGATGGCCCCAGAAGGACAGTATCATGCTGCCTGTTCGTACTGGAGAAACCCGTATATTACGGCAGAATCCGCTCCGCACCGGCGCCGGATAATCCCTGTAAGCGAGGAGAAAACCGCGCTACTCCATCGAGGGAAGTACACGAAGCAATTCCTCTATGGTGGTAATGCCGCGTCGCGCCTTCTCCAAGCCGTCCTCGGCAAGCGGTATCATCCCATGCTCTACCGCCATATCGTGCAACTGTGACGTGGTGGGACGCCGCAATATATGTTCGGCAATTTCGTTGTCCATAACCAGCATCTCGCCAATGCCCGCGCGGCTGCGATACCCAATATGTTGGCAATTCATGCAGCCCTTGCCGTGGTAAAAACGCTGTTTCTTGTCTTTGAGTCCAAAGTAGTCCAACAGGAGCGGGTCCGGCTTATAGGGCGCTGTACAATCAGGACAATTAAGGCGCACCAGTCGTTGCGCCAGTACACCCGTGATGGACGACGCCACCAGGAAGGGTTCTATATCCATATCAATGAGACGCGTGAACACGCCCGCCGCCGTACCACTGTGGATGGTGCTGATAACAAGATGACCGGTAAGACCCGCTTGTATCGCCATCTTGGCGGTCTCGAGGTCGCGTATCTCGCCAACCACGATCACTTCGGGGTCCTGGCGGAGTATCGAACGCAACGCCGTGGCAAAGGTAAACTCCACATGATGATTGACCTGTATCTGAGAAATCCGGTCCATGGAGTACTCCACCGGGTCCTCAATAGATACAATATTGATGGTGTTCTGTTGGAGAGTCATCATCTCATGGAGCGCCGCGTAAATGGTGGTCGTTTTGCCGCTCGAGCTGGGCCCGGTAAGCAGCAGCGTTCCCTGGGGACGCGTCACCAGCGCGCGTATGCTGTCGGCAATGCGCTCGGGAAAACCGAGCATGTCCAGATGGTACAAGTCCTTGGCCGCGCCCAGTATGCGCACCACAATCTTCTCGCCGTGGATGGTTGGCACTGTCGAAACGCGCATGGGCCGGGCGCAAGAACATTTGTCGCGGTCTATGCGCCCGTCCTGGGGCACATCCTTGCGATACACCACCAGATCGGAAAGCACCTTGATTCGCGCAATCACCTTGGGCTGAAACTCGCGCGGGATAACCGCTACCTGCTGTAAAATGCCGTCCAGGCGATAGCGCAGCGAAAGATAATCGCTCCAGGGTTCCAGATGCACATCGCTGCTGCCATGATACACGGCCTGGCTCAACATAATATCCACGGCATCGGAAATTCCCGTTTCATCACGGCTTTCCATCCGGTCCACGATCTCTGCCTGTATATCGTGGAGCGGCAATATCTCGATACCGCCTTCCCCTTTGATGTGTTGCGTTACTGCCATTCTACATCCTTCCACATGTTGATGCTGTATTATACGCTACATGATGAACTATGTTCCGGGTGGATGTCAATTGCCAGGACATGCCCATAGGAAATTCTGCGTATCGGGTATTAAGCGTCACACGACTACTCCCTTTTTGCCCTCACCCCAAAAGCACGTATTAGATACACAACCATCTATGTACATCTTGCATTGGACAGCATTGTTGTGCATAATCCACGCTGGCTGGCGTATCTCACCAGCTTTTGCCTGGCGTCTGTAAAGATTGCGTCTTAACGGGCGTTTTACGAGGCGCCGCAGTTGACACCGTGTTGATACACGTGGAAGTCGGTTAACATGCAAGGTGCTTGCGCCAATTTAATAGCGGCGCTCTATCGGTTTCTTCAATGAGCAAGAACAAGAAGATTGGCGCAGCAATAGTTTTGACGAACAGGCTGGAAGCCCGCATTACAAGTTATCTCGACAAATATCATCCCAGCCATTAATTGCGATATTTTTCGGGGTTACTTTGGGGTTGCGGGCGGCGCCCGCGTTGGCGTGAATGCCACGAGCGTAATGACGCCATTGACGTTAGATATGGTGGCGCCAGACAGCCGGAAAAGGCCGCTCACGGTTTACACGTTACCACTGAGGAGACTTGTGTATTGTCTGATAAGCGCCGGAAAGCCAACAAGACAGCGAGTACATCGTTGCGGGAACCTAGCAAAGGGCTTTCCCCTCTTACCCCGGAAGATGCGCCCATGCGGTTTGTGACTGTCCGCGCCATGTGTATTGCCTGCGCCTTGATGCCCGTGCTGGCGCTATGGGTGGTGCAGTCCGAGCTTATCTGGTATTCAGGGCATTCCACGGCCATCTCGCTGTTTTTCCATGTTACATTTGCTCTGTTTCTCATTGGACTAGCCAATCTGTACGTTCAGAAGAAATGGCCTGCGCGCGCGCTCAGCCCCGGCGAGATGATGACCATTTACATGATGCTGGCCATTGCGGGCACATTTTGCAGTCATGATCTGTTGCAGGTCATGATCCCCATGCTTGCCTATCCCAACTACGCGGCGAACCCGATGAACAACTGGGATGTCGTGCTGTTGGAGCACATACCCGAGTGGGCCATCCTGAGCGACAATACGGACGCCATGAATGGCCTCGCGGTGGGCAACGCCTCCATGTATCGGCTGGACTTTCTGCTTGCGTGGGCGCGCCCGCTCATGTTCTGGAGCGTGTTTATCGGGGCGCTTGTTGGCGCGCTTCTCTGCATCAACCTGTTTTTCCGCAAACACTGGACGGAGAAAGAGAAGCTCAGTTTTCCCATCATCCAGATTCCCCTGATAATTTCGACAGGACTGGAAACCCTGCTCAAGAGCAAACTCTTCTGGTTGGCCTTCGCCGTCAGCGGCACGATAGACATTATTAACGGCATCCACTTCCTGAATCCCAACTTCCCCCAAATTCCCATTGTGGAGGCCTTTGTTTTCCGCGACTATTTTGTGGAGCGCCCCTGGAACGCAATCGCTGAAACGCGGGTGGACCTATACCCCTTTGTTATTGGCCTCACGTTCTTCATTCCAACAGACCTCGCTTTCAGCTGCTGGTTCTTCTTTATCTTCTATCGTGTACAAATGGTGCTGGCCGCCGCGATTGGCATACATGATTTGCCGGGCTTCCCCTTTGTACACGAACAAGCCGCAGGCGCCTACATAGCCCTGGGGCTGCTGGCTATCTATTTATCGCGGCGACATCTGATTGGCGTGGCGCGCTCGGTAGTGGGCCTGCCGGGCGGCGCGAGCTCGGAAGGCGAACCCCTGTCGTATCGGGTGGTATTCATCATCTTTTCAGCGTGTTGCGGCGTAGTCATGGCCCAGGGTATGCTCCTGGGCGCGTCTTTATGGGTCTTGATCATCTTCTTCACCATTTTTTTCCTGTATTCCATCGCCATTGCCCGGATGCGGGCCGAGCTCGGCCCGCCCGCCCACGACCTGCACGCCATGGGCCCGGACGTGCTTATGCACAACGCGCTGGGCACCCGCGCCCTGGGCACGGGAAACGTGGCGGCCTTTACCATGTTCTTCTGGTTCAACCGCGCCTATCGCGCCCACTTCTCGCCTCACAGCATGGAAGGGTTCAAGGCCGCGCAACTAACGCGCATCCTGGCGCGTTCCATGATGAAAGCGATGGTGGTGGCCATGATAGTGGGGCTTGCCTCGGCTCTCTGGGCGGTGTTGCACGCCCTGTACATCCACGGCTATGGCGGGCGTCCCGCGGGCGACGCCTTTTCTTCGGAGGCGTGGAACACAATGGCCGCGTGGCTCACATTTCCTCAACGACCGCGAATGGCCGCCACTTCGGCCTCGGGCATCGGGCTGCTGTTCGCGTTGTTTCTGGGCGCGTTGCGGATGCGTTTTACCTGGTGGCTCTGGCATCCGGTGGGCTACGCCACTGCCACATCCTGGAGTATGGAACGGCTTTGGTTCCCACTGTTTTTGGGTTGGCTGGCAAAAAGCCTCATTACCCGATACGGCGGCGCTAAAATGTACCGCACCGCCTTGCCCTTTTTCGTGGGGCTGGTGTTGGGCGAATTCGTCATAGGCAGCTTATGGATGATTTACGGCGCGTTCGCCAATATGCGCGTATACCAATTCTGGGGATGGTAGCATGAAATCACGTGGACAC
>SLFT01000024.1 GCA_007124105.1 Candidatus Hydrogenedentota bacterium
CACGGCACACAACGCTTATTTTCTGACAATAGCCAAGCCAGGAAGAACATGACGACAAGTCCCGCCATGCTCATGCATCGAAACCAAAAATCGTCTCCCATGAAGATTCTCCCTTATGGCAGCAAGGCTGTTGCCCACCAGTGATTACATATATTCCAGCGACACAATTCTTGTTCTATTGAAAGGGGTGAACGGAGTGACAAAAAACGCGCATTCCACCTTCATTACGCGCTCACTTATGCATATCTTATCAACGTCGTAACGTTTGCAGCAACCCGTATCAAGTATTTTATCAATCTTCCGGTCGTTCTCCGGCCGGCGCCATTTTTACCAGGCGTGGCTGAAACATCGCGATAATGTCCACGAGGTCCTGCTGTGCGGCCATGACGGCATCAATATCCTTGTAGACCATGGGTAATTCGTCAATGCCGGCCGTCATTACTTTTACGTGATTGCGTTCCAGGAATGAACGCGCGTCGTCCCAGCGAAACGCGCGTTTGGCGGCGCTGCGGCTCATGACCCTTCCCGCGCCGTGCGAGGCGCTCGTAAGGCTTTCAGGATTTCCCTTGCCCCGCACAATATACGCCGGAGTCGCCATGGAACCCGGGATAATGCCCAGCTGTCCTTCCGCGGCGGGCGTGGCGCCTTTGCGATGCACAATGACCACGCGTCCGTCGTGTTGTTCCTTCCAGGCGAAATTGTGATGGTTTTCGACATCCAGCAACACCTCGGCGCCGAGGTGAGTAGCAATATGTCGGTGGATTAGTTCGTGGTTGGCGGCGGCATAGCGGCCCATCAGTTCCATGGCCGCCCAGTACGCGCGTCCAGTATGACTTGCCAGAGACAGCCAGGCCAGATGTCGCAGTTCATGGGCAAGCCCCTTGCACTCGGATTGCGCCAGTTTGCTGTAATGGTTGCAAACTTGCGCGCCTGTACCGCGACTGCCGCTGTGACTCATCAAGGCCAGGTAGCGTCCCGATTCCAGGCCAAGGGTTGGCGTCTTGATTTCAAGCACACCAAACTCGACAAAGTGGTTGCCGCTGCCGCTTGTGCCAAGCTGAGACCAGGCCTTGTCTTTGAGGTCGCGTGTGACGGGCGATATAGTCCAGTCTTGGTCCATGATTGGATGGGAGCGGCGCTTGCGAAAAGATGCGCCAATGCCAAACCGTGTTTCCGTTTCAATGGCGCGTTGCAGATTCTTCGCCCGGTGGTCGTCAAGCGTCTCCGGCGGCATGTCAAGGGCGGTGAGTTTCATGCGACAGGCAATATCAACGCCGACTGCATAGGGGATAACCGCGTTGTCAGCAGCCAACACGCCGCCAATCGGCAGGCCATAGCCGACATGGGCGTCAGGCATCAACGCGCCGCGCACCGCCACGGGCAATGAACAGGCCCGTTCCATCTGCTCAATGGATTTAGGGTCCAGGTCGGTTCCCCATTGTTTGAAACCGGCGCGTGCGCCGTCCAAGAACGACACAGCGCCTGTATTTACGCGTCGCAAGGTCAACGCTTCGGCAAGGGGCGCAAAAAGAGGGTCGCGCAGATGGGATTGAGGGTGGCGCGCAACGGCGCGCAATTTCTTCTGCATTTGCTTGCGCGACAGTCCCGCTTGCTGGGCGTGGCCGATACACGCGCGCGCAGCGTTTCGGGCTTCTTGTGTAACAATGCCTATTTCCCGTAACTTAGCTTCGTCCATCAGTATAGAGTATCATACATGCCTGACGCTCTTCTCGGTTATTTAGCGGTGGGCCTGCGGGAACATGTCATGGGAGTCTTACAACAAACGCGCCGTTACGTTTCTTCGTTTTCGGGGGTGTTGCCTTCCATCTGGTCCACCACATCACGGTGCCACATCGTCTTGTAGGGTTCTCGTGTGCCTGTGAGGGAAAGGGGGCGACTGCGCTCAAGTATGTCCAGACGTTCTGCCTCGGACAATGGCGTAAAACTCTTTGCGAGGGCAATGTTGGCTTCAAGCACTTCCTGGCTGTCCATACCCGAACAGACGCTGGAAACGGGCAGGCTCATTGCATATTTCAAGCATTCATCAGGCGCGACTTCGCCAGAGCGGGGGATTGCTCCCGGACTGCCGCCCATGGATTTCATGCCGATGACGCCCAATCCCAATTCGAGCGCCTTGGGCAGGGTTTCCTGCTGAAAACTCCTGAAATAGACGTCGCATACGTTCAGCGGCATTTGGATGGTGTCCCACGGGAAGCCGCGTTCCAACATTTCATTGAGAAATTGTGGGTAGTTATGGCCGGTAACGCCAATATAGCGAATTTTGCCCGCGTCACGGGCCTCCAGCAATACATCAAGCGCGCCGTCGTCATAGACTTGCCCGGGCTGTTCGGGACGCACAATCTCGTGTACCTGCAAGAGGTCTATGACATCCACATGAAGACGTCTTAAACTGGCATCGAGCTGTTCCCGGGCGTCTGCGGTGTTGCGGCCTTTGTTTTTGGTCATGAGAAAAACCTTTTCCCGATAACCGTCTTTCAATGCCCGGCCCATCAGCGTTTCACTTCGCCCGCCGTGGTAGGCGTGGGCGTTGTCGAAAAAATTAACGCCGGCATCAACCGCGTAGCGCATCATGGAAATAGATTGCTCATCTGTAAGATTGTTGCCGCCAATGTGGGAGCCGCCCAGGCACAGCAACGATACTTTCTCGCCTGTCCGGCCAAGTGTTCGATAGGGCATGCCGTTGTGTAAAGCTGCGGTCGCAGGCGGCGCCGCGAGCATCAGTCCCGCACCCGCTACACTTAGTTTCAAAAAGTCGCGTCTTTTGAGTTGCATGGTGTATCTTCCTTCTGCGTACTTGCGCTGTTGCGTTAACAACAGCCGATGCGTAACAATTCCATTATATAGTGTCACATAGATGAATGCCAGTTCCCAAAGCAACCAATTGCATACTATGCAATACAGCGTTTACAATATCCCGGAATGTATAAACCCGCGTTCGTAACAACTCCACTTCTTACAGGTATCTCATGAAGTATCGTTTTTCTTCGTACGGTCTGGCTTCCACGCGGCCTTCGCCAGTTAATCGTATGATGGCCGCTTTTGCTACAGATTTTCGCGACGGCGTTGACATCAATCTTGGCGTTGGTTACGTCAATGAAAAGACCATTCCTGAGGCGCTGTTGCTTGAGGCGATGAACAGGGTGGTCAGCCGACCTGACGAATATAGACAGGCCTTCAATTATGGCGGCCCTGCCGGGTCGCCCACATTGATGCAAGCGCTTCGTCGTTTTTACGTTAATAACAATGTGGGCGGTATTGATGCGTCTGTAATGGCTCGGCAGGATATTGTCATTGGCCCAAGCGGCGCTACCAGTATACTGGATGCGCTCTCCGATCTTTTCGCGCCCGGCATAGTTGTTACTGCCGATCCCATGTATTACATTTACTGCAATCAGCTGGAACGAAAAGGGTTTCGGGTTGTTACAGTGCCCGAGGATGGGGATGGTCCCTGTGCCCAGCGAATGGAGGCGCGGCTCGAGGCGCTTGGCGATGCGGTGGATAACGTTGCGTTCTTTTACATCGTCACGGTGAACAATCCGAGCGGCACAATTCTGGCCAACACGCGAAAGCATGCGCTTGTTGAACTGGCCGAACGGTGGTCGTCAAAATTGAAGCGCAACATCCCCATTTTCTTTGATCAGGCCTATGAATGGCTCATCCATGATCCGTCTGCCGAGATGCCCGAATCGGCGCTGTTGAAGAATCAGGCGGGCCTGGCTTATGAAATTGGCACGTTGTCGAAGGTGATCGCGCCTGCGTTGCGGGTCGGCTTTATTATGGGGCCGGGCGGTCTGTTGTTGGATGCCATTGCGCAAAAGACCAGCGATGTGGGGTTCAGCGCGCCGCTCATGAATCAGGAAATTGCGGCATACATGCTTGATAACCATATTGACGCCCAGCTACGCAGCGTTAACGAGGGATACCGGTCCAAGGCCCAGGCAATCATGAAAACCATTAACGCTGCGCTTGGCCCCTGGGTGGAAGAGATACGGGGGGGACGGGCCGGTTTTTATTTCTACATCACTTTGCGGGATATTAACACGGATACGGCTTCGCCGTTTTTCGCGTTTCTTTCCCGCAACACGGGCGATGCGGCTGTTGATGGTCCGGTGAATGATCGCAAGCCGCGTGTTGTCTATCTGCCAGGCGAGTTTTGCGTACATCCTGACGGCGCTTCGGCTTCGGAGGCCAGGCGGCAATTACGAGTGTCCTATGGCTTCGAGGAAACAGCGGTGATAGAACGGGCGTTGACGATGATGCGCGACGCGATCCAGTACGCACAATCGCGTTCTCCATGCTGAGATGTATGGAGCGGGAATGGCGGCCTTATTAATTCACAGGCCCGAATATCCAGCGGCATGTCCATTCATGGCTTGCGCCCCAGGGCGCTTGCATGCATTCCCAAGCCGAGAATATGGAGATGGCCAGCAACAAGGCGAGCGCAATCCAGCGCCATGATTTGGTGAACGCGCCAATGGCGGGCATGGCCAGCAACAACAACACAGGCACAGCGCCGATATGCCAACGGAAGCCATAGCCCGCGCCGCCGTAATTGTTCGTAGCCGTTATGTAATAGGCGGTCATAATGGTGAATGCGCCGCCGCCGGCAAGCACGCCCAGTCGCGCCGGGCATGTTCGGGACAGGATGCCCTTGAAAAAGCCGACAATGCCGAGGAACAATACAGGGAACAGGAGAAATGTTCCAAAGCGTCCGAAGTGACTGTGGAAAAAATAAACCAACGGTCGTTCGTTCAAGCCGTCAACACCAATGGGATTGCGCCAATAGGAACTTCTGAAATTATACATTTCTTCCTGGGTTTGGACGGGTAACGGGTTGCCGGTGATGGCGGCCATGAGTCCAAAGTGCAGCGCCAACAGCGGCAGGGCGCCCAGTCCGCACCAGAGAATGCTTTGGCGGGGGAATCGCAGCATTAGCAACAGGCCCAGGAACGCGGGAAAAATGGTAACTGGCATGTCCAGAGTAAAAACCAGCGCGCTGCACATGCCAAAGGCCATAAAGCGAACAGGCGTTGGCGACAGTTTGTCAGCGTACATGCCCAGCCCAAAATAAAGGGCGACGATGAGCGCGGCGACAGCAGGGGTATGATTGTTGAGTTGACACGCATAGCCCGGAACCGGCGTGGCCAGGGCGAAAACCAAAAGCAATAACGCCGCGTTGCGAAGGTTGCTCACGAACATCCGTAGTGTAAGCGCGAAAAAGACAAGCCCGATGATGTGAGGCAGTTTAATCAGCGTAATAATCATCACCTGCAGTATGGGCCGCAAATCCTCTTCGTTGGCCAAGTTCCACCCGAATACACGGCGCATGACGATATACTCAATAGTCATCATGAGTGGCATTAGGGGTGGTTTGCTCGATATCAGGCGGCCGTCGTGGGTCTTCACTTTGTCAACTGTAAGCGGCTCGAAGGGGTTGGGCGGCTGTTCGGCGGGACGATCAATGTACCACGTGCCGTCGTGGGCCAGCGAATACACCGTTGCCAGGCGACTGGTTACGGTTTCTCCCACTATAATGCCGCGACCACCGAGCAAAACAGGTATACATGCGAGGACGAGTGCGCTCCAAAGCCAGCAGTGGTTGCCTGTAAAGCACGGGCGGTTTTTCTGCATGATTCGTTCGTCAACCTTTACACGTAGTTGGTATAACTGCGGTATAATTGAAAAAGGTTTACTCTTCGCCACCGCGTACGCGTTGCCAGATGCGTCCGAAGAAGCCTGGTCGGTCCTCCGACGGAATGACGCGCAATGTTTCGTCGCGACGCGGCGCCCAGGCGCCGTTGATCATCTCTTCGGTCTTATGCGCGTCGAAAATAGCGCCTGTACGAACCCAGCGGCCGCCCCGTAATTCGAATACCAGGGTTTCCACCCCGGTGTCACGCAAAAAATCCGTGTCGGCCACAGCATTATCGCGACGACGATGCATACGGGTCGAATAGCGTATTTTGTTGATCTGCACCTCAGCCATCAGGGGGCGCGTCTTGGAATCTATCTCGCGAAAATCAACGGTGAAGGCGTCCGCACCGTCGGGATATACAGCGTACTCTTTGAAAAAATAAGGACGGCGTTGAATCAGCGGCGCGCTCTGCGTATCGCCCTGGCGCTGCTCCTCCTGTATATAAGCGCGCACAATCTCGCGCAGCCTGTCTTCTGCCCTGTCCCTGCCGGGATTGAATGCCGTGTCTGTAAATGTGTCGCCTGGATCGCTTCGTCCAAATCTACCACCCAGCCTGTTGCATCCAAGCGAGGTTCCAGCGATCAGAAGATGTATACACATCACTATACCAACAGTGGCCAGTACTTTTTTAGTCATAGGAAAGCCCTTCTTTATACTGCATTACTAACCCATTAACCTTCACACACACGCCTGTACAGCGTTTTTAAGACATTTCGATAAGTGGGAACGCAAAATTATTATTCCGCCTCCAACAACTCTTTTTCACGTGCGGTGAACCTGCGTCCCTGTCCCCTCTCGCTTGTATCCTCAAGCAGAACGGAGCGCCGGGTAATGCTTTGCACGAGAAAGCGGTCCTGCAACAGCTCATTTTCGGAAACGGTTTGCGTCTCCTGGGAAACATAGGGATTGTTTAAGCGGAATGTAGCCGTGATCGGCTCGTCATCACGATTAATCTCCCACAGCATAAAACGGAAATAGGCGGCTTCCCGTTCAAGCGCCTCTCTAAGTTCCATAATGCGCGGGTCGTTATCAAACTCGCTGACCCACTCCAGGTCTTCCCGTGCGCTGTCAAGATGCTCGAAACTGAAAGGCCGTGAAAATGCGCGCCCTTCGATATCTGCAAGCGCATGGTTGCGCAGCGCCTCGACGCGCGCGCGCTGGGTGAGCGTCCTGTCATGGCTATATCGTTCCAGTGCCGCCAGATAGACCTCAACGATAGTCAAATCACCGGTTAGTAATTCGCTGATATCTTCGGGCAGTACGGGCATTTCAAAACGTGTGTCGGGATATACGTACTCTTCGATACGTGGGCGGGTGTACCCGCTGGTTAAGTATAGTATAAGCGCGATAGTCAGCAAAGCAACCACTGCGATAATAATTTTGATCTGGAAACTACTGAGTATCGCGGCCGCTTGTTTCTGTTCTGGTTTTTTCTTTGCTTGAGACGGTTTTGCGGCGGTATCAAAAGTGAAATCAGCCATTGCTGATGATGGCACGATATCGCTGTCCATGTCGGAATCAGACGCTGAGATTCTTCGGATAAACGCCGTGTCCGGTTGTGACGATGCGCTGTCCTGACTCTCGCGCGCGAACGCCTTCATTGCGTCGCTGAAAACGTTGAGCGCCGGCGATTGCGATGAGCCGGCATCGCTTGCGGAATCCTTGCTGCCGCCTCCCCCGGACGAGGAACTGAAGTGCAGCCCTTCAATGATGGGGCGTAGCGCTTCACGCAGTTCGGAAGCGTTGTTGTAGCGTTTGTCGCGCTCCGGCGCCAGACATTTCATGACAACAGCGTCAAGCTCGAGAGGCGTTTCATCGTTTAACTGGGATATAGGCTGTGGGATATTGCCGGGTACGCTGCCTGTTAACAATTCGTACATAACGACGCCGATACTATAAATATCAGCGCGGGAATCAATGTCCGGGAGGTTGCACATTTGCTCAGGCGCCATATAGTACGGCGTCCCCACAACAGAGCCGCTTTGCTTGTCATCGCGTTTATCACGAAGTTTTGATATGCCGAAATCCATCAGTTTTATATTATTGCCCCTGGTGATCATTATGTTGTCGGGCTTGATGTCGCGATGGATGGTAAAATGATGCGCGTATTTCAGGGCAATGCACAACTGGATTATGATGTGCAGCGACTGGCGCAGCGGAAGGCGTTCCCCCTTTTTGAGTTTATCCAGTTTATCGCGAAGAGAGACCCCCTCCACATATTCCATGGAAATGAACATGCGCGGTCCCATGGTGCCGAAGTCATGTACGCGTACAATATTGGGATGCGCAATTTTTCGGGTGATGCGGACTTCATTGATAAAGCGATCAACCACTTCCTGTTCTGCGGCAAACCCGGGCAGCAACACCTTGAAGGCAAGGTCTTCGTCCAATACGCGGTCGTGTACCTTGTAAATTGAACCCATGCCGCCACGCCCGATTAACTTCAGCACTGAATAGCGGTCATTGATAATATCGCCCGGCTTAAACTCATCGCTATCGTGTTCGTCGTCCGGCGCCTCGCTCAGTTCATCGGTTAACGCTGCGCCGCACTCGGCGCATTTGACGGCATCAGCTGGGTTTTCGGCAAGGCACTCTGTGCATGTACGCTTGGCCATTAAATTTCCTTGGCATTGCTTGCTAACGTAATGTGTAATCGTGTTTGTTGTGGAACTGGCCGCAGGCAATCAGGAACGTACTGTTCAAGAAAACATACGCGCCCGCAATTTCGCTGCGCACACAATTCTCACATACAGTATAGTAAACGATAGTTGCCGCCAAATACAAGGCGACAAGATGCGTACCCAACGCTGCTGCCTTAGGGGTGGCTTGCAGTTGCCGTGACGCGCAGAAATATGGTGTGGCGTGTGCAATGAGGCGCGGCGATTGTCGGGGACATGATAGGCCGCCGGTATGTAGATTGCCGGAACAGATAGACAATATGGGCGGCCCTTTTCGCTACAAAAGCGCTTCCACCGGTTGCAGCGGACGGGCAAGAATCTGACGCCCAGCGCCGCGGGCGCTGATGTCTTCCAGTATCACTTCACGGGGCGTGATGCGTTTGACCAGGAATCTGTCTTGCAGCAGGTCGCCTACAGCAACCACTTGGGCTCTTTCAGTCGTAAATGGATTGTTCAGACGAAATGAAGCCGATTCATCCTCTATATCAATGCTGGTTAAAATGAATTTGAAACAGGCGGCCTCGCGGTTTATCTCCTCGAGCAACTGGGTGATGCGCCCGTTGGAATCAAACGCTGCTGCCCGGGTAATGTCGGCGGACGCTTGATTCAATTTTTCCATATCAAAGGGCTTGGAAAATGCGTTGTCCTCTACATGCTTAATCAAACGTTGACGCATCGTTTCGGCAATCTCCCGATTCTCGTCCGTGGCGTTATGGCGCAAGGCGATAAGCGCTTCTTCGAGCACCTCGGTCAGTGGTGTTCCCGCCGCGTAAAACTCAGCGGCGCGATTAGGATAAACAAAGTCTTCTTGTGCGCTTTGGGGACTGATGATATTGCGGATACGGGCCCAGGCGAAGTCGGTTCCAAAATAAAGCAGGATTAAGCCCGCTACGATGCCGGCGACCACCAGTGTCCTGCGACCGATCAAGTCAAACGCTGTGGCCTGTGGTGAGTTCATCCTTTGCGACCGGGTTGGCAATGTATCTGATGACAGAATGCGGTTCTCGGCATCAAGTTCAGGAAGCCCCGTACCGTGTTCATGTTTTTCCTCGGATTGTGGCTCAGATTTTAACTGCCACCGGAAAAAGGATTTGCTTGCAGCCGCCTGCTGTCTCCGTTCTTGCGCTTGCAGCTGTGCCCGTTCTTCGGAGATGAACGCGTCAAGCGCCTCGGCTACATTGTCTGAGAGGGTATATGTGGATTTGTATTCGCCGCCCAGATCCTTTACGGTAAAGGTTTCCTGCTCCTTGCGCGGACGACCCACTTCCGCGCCACAGAAACGGCAGCGCACTGCGAGGATACTGATGGGCATGCGGCATACGGGACATAACCGGGTTGGGTCCTTTGCGCTCCCTTGGTCTCTATTAACGCTTTCTGGCATACCGCACCCTCCTGCTAGTTAGTCTGATACACTCACCGATAGTTTATCATAGTACGCCAATTAGTATAAACGCTTATACAGATAAATGCAACCCTAAAAAACGTACAAAAGAAAATGTGTTGCGTCGGTTAGTGTGATAGCTTACAATAAAGGGCTCGTTCCTTCATTTCTTTTTCGTGTTAAAACAACCGTGGAGACAATACAATGACGATTCGCGAACAGATTCAAAATGCAATCATTGCGGCAACAAAAGCGCGTGAGCTTACACGTCTGGAAACATTGCGTATGGCAAAAGGCGCCCTGCTGGTCAAGGAAAAGGCCAAGAACAAATTGGAGGATATGACAGATGAGGATGTGGTGGAAACGCTTCGCGCTGAAGTGAGAAAACGACGCCAGAGCATGGAGATTTACGCGGAGCATGGAAAGGAAGAAGAGGTAGAGGCGTTGCGCACGGAAATTTCTGTCATCGAAGAATTCTTGCCGCGTCAATTATCGGAGGAGGAAATTGAGGAGAGGGTACGCACTTATCGTGCCGAACATCCGGAGATCAACCATGCAGGTAAATTCACAGGTATAATGAAAAAAGAACTGGGGGATGAAGCCGACGGCAAAATACTGAATGTTGTTTGTCGGCGTGTCCTTGGGCAATAAATGGTGGTATGTATCTAGCGCATTAGAAAAATGAAAGTCTATGTTTGATATGAGGCGGCCTGGTGTGTATACTCTGTCCGGTTCCACTACAGGGCTTATGTGGAAAGCGCAAGTGATCATTCGGAGCGCGAACGCCGCGAGAAAGACTCTCGGGCTCACTGCGTCGCACTTTCGAGGGCGATTTGGCGGTGTATATAGTCCGCAGATAATTAGCAAACAACCACGGGAGAAATATGTATGGATAAGGCCAAACTGATACTGGACGGCAAGGAATATGAGTTGCCCGTTATTGTGGGCAGTGAAAATGAAGTGGGTATTGATGTCCGCAAACTGCGGGATATCAGTGGCGCTGTAACCTATGATCCTGGTTTCGCCAACACAGGCGCATGTCGCAGCGCCATCACCTATATTGACGGCGACAAGGGGATTTTGCGGTACCGGGGCTATCCCATCGAGGAACTGGCGGGCAAAGTGCGCTTTTCAGCGGCTGCTTACCTGTTAATTTATGGGCGGCTCCCGACTGAATTGGAGTTTCTTGAATGGCGTAAACAGTTGACGCTCAACAGTTTTATTCATGCCAGCCAGGTAAATTTCTTTGACAATTTCAGTGCGCTGGCCCATCCCATGAATATCCTTGGCTCAATGGTATCGTCCATGTCGGCCTTTTATCCCGGCGAGGCGGATGACAAAGACCTCATTCATCATAATATACAGCGTCTTATCGGTCAGGTAAAGACCATTGCCGCGTTTTCGTATCGAAAATCGGTGGGATTGCCGTATATTTATCCCCGAACCGACCACAGCTATGCGGCAAATTTCCTGCGTATGATGTTTGCCACGCCTGCCGAGGAATATGTGGTGCCAAAGGTGATGGAAGATGCGCTGGACATGTTGCTCACGCTGCACATGGACCACGAACAGAACTGTAGTACGTCAACGGTGCGCATGGTGTCGAGCACGATGTCAAACATTTACGCTTCCGTATCGGCGGGGATCAACGCCTTGTGGGGCCGGTTGCATGGCGGCGCAAACGAAGCAGTGTTGAACATGTTGAACCAAATTGCCGAAGACAACGCGGACTACATGAAGTATGTAGAGTTGGCGAAGAAGAAGGACGATCCCTTCAAAATGATGGGGTTCGGCCACCGCGTCTACAAAAACTTCGATCCTAGGGCGAAAATACTGAAGAAAGCCGTTGACAATGTGTTGACCGAAATGGGCATTCACGATCCCTTGTTGGATGTGGCGAAATCCCTCGAGGAAGTGGCGCTGAAGGACGAGTTCTTCATCGAGCGTAAACTCTATCCAAACGTTGATTTCTATAGCGGGATACTCTATCGCGCCCTGGGCATACCTCGTGAAATGTTTACGGTACTGTTTGCCATCGGGCGTATGCCGGGATGGATCGCCCATTTCCTGGAAATGCGCGCCGATCCCGATTTGCGTATTCAGCGCCCCCGACAAATTTATATTGGCGAAAACATTCGCCACTATGGAACGGAAGAATAGACGGACTACTTGTTCAGAACCGTGCCCCGCGCATGTGCGCAATAGCATTTGTACTTCAATGTTTTGCGCACCGTCCTGTTCACCCTTGAGTAATCAGGAAGAAGGTTTGTTGCATGACAGAAAAGAAAATACGTTGCCGTATTGCACCATCGCCGTCCGGCTTTTTGCATATTGGTACGGCGAAAACCGCTTTATACAACTGGCTTTTTGCGCGCAGCCAGGACGGCGCTTTTATCCTCCGGCTGGAGGACACCGACGCGGAGCGCACCGACGAACAGTACGTGGACGCTATGTGCGAAGGGTTCCGATGGCTGGGCATTGATTGGGATGAAGGCCCAAAATTCGGCGACGAGCCGCAGAAGGGCGCTTATGGCCCATACCGTCAATCAGAACGAAGCCACTTTTATCAACGCGAAGCCGAACGGCTGCTCCAGGAGGGGAAGGCTTATAAATGCTTCTGTACCCGCGAGGAGATTGACGCAATGCGCGAGCAGGCCGCCCGTGAAAAACGCCCGCCGCGCTATACGGGAAAATGCCGAAACCTGACGCCAGACGAGATTGCGGCAAAAGGCGAGACGCCTTACAGCATACGCTTCCGCGTACCCGAAGGCGAGACCGTGGTCGAGGATGTTATCCAGGGGCCTGTGCGCTTTAACAACAAGGAATATGACGACTTCATCATTGTAAAGCCTAATGGCGCAGCTATTTTCCATCTGGCTGTGGTGGTTGACGATGGGCTGATGGAAATATCGCACATCATTCGCGGCGACGATCATCTGACCAACGCGGGACGGCATGTCATGTTGTTTAACGCGCTCGGGTATCCGCTGCCCAAATTCGCGCATCATCCGCTGGTGCATGATGAACAGGGACGCAAGTACAGTAAACGCCTGCACGGCGCCAATGTACTCGACTGGCGTGAAGATGGATATCTGCCTGAAACGCTTATCAACTATATTGCTCTGCTCGGTTGGACGTCCGAGGAAGAGGGACGCGAGTTCTTTAGCCTGGAAGAGCTCAAGGGGATGTTTACGCTCAAACGACTGACAAAATCACCCGCGCGCTTTGACCGCAAAAAACTTGACTGGTTGAACGGACAGCATATACGCATGTTGAGCCCGGAACAGCTCCGCGACCGGGTCGTGCCCATCATGCGAAAGCATAATCTTGATGTAGACGCGCGGCAGCAGGAATGGCTGTTGGAAGTGGTTTCTATCTGTCAGGAAAAGATTCCTACCTTAAATCATATTGTCGGTTACACGGATTTCTTTTTCGAACGGCCAGCGACGTATGACGAAAAAGGGACGCGCAAGTTCTTTGAAAAAGAGGAATCGGTGCTGTGGTTGCAGACGGCCATTGAATGTATGCAACAGGCCGACGTCTGGGACCACCAAACGCTTAAAGCGCAATATGAAGCGGATGCGGCCGCCAAAGAGATTAAGATTGGCGCGTTGGTGAATACGACCCGACTTGCGCTCACGGGGAAGACCGTGGGACCGGGGTTGTACGAACTGACCGCATTGCTTGGACGGGACGAGGCGCTGGCGCGGATGGAACGGGCGTTGACGTTTATCCAGCAGCAATCAGGAGACACACAAACATGAGCGATTTTATCGTTGGTATTGATCTGGGCGGCACAAATGTTAAGACGGCTATTGTTACTGAGGCGCGGGAAGTAGTAGCCAAAGACTCGCGCCCCACGGACGCGGCATCGGGTCCCGATGCCGTCATGGACTTAATGGCCCTGTCGGTGAAAGAACTTACCGCTCAGAATGGCATTGACATGTCGAAGGTGCTGGCGGTTGGCGTGGGCGCGCCGGGGCCGATGAACTGGCAAACCGGCATTGTATACAGCCCGCCGAACCTGCCCGGTTGGAACAATGTGCCGCTGGCCGATGAGATGCATAAGCGTCTTGGTGTACCCTGTTATATAGACAACGACGCCAATGTGGCATGCTATGGCGAATACTGGATGGGCGCGGGGCAGGGCGCTGCAAGTGTTGTTGTGTTCACCCTTGGCACGGGCGTGGGCGGCGGCATCGTCGTGTTCAACCAGTTGCTGCGCGGTATTGACGGCACCGCCGCCGAACTTGGGCATCTTACGGTGCAGCGAGACGGACGCGTGTGCGGTTGCGGCGCGAAGGGCTGTCTCGAGGCGTACGCTTCTGTTACGGGTATGATACGGACCGCCCGTGAAGGATGGGACGCGGCGGAAACGACGTTAAAAGAGATGTGCGATGGCAACGCGGATGCGCTCACGGGCAAGATGATCCATGAGGCTGCGGCAGCGGGCGACGCCTACGCCAAATATGTGTTCAAGGAGACGGCCCTATGGTTGGGGTTGGGCGCGGCAAGCATGGTGAACGCATTGAATCCCGAACGCATCGTCCTTTGCGGCGGCATGATCAACGCGGGCGATATGTTGTTTGACGCGGTACGCGAAACAGTGCGCGCAAACGCCTTCGAGGTGCCCGCGAAACGCTGCGAAATACTCCCGGCCGGCCTGGGGGCGGATTCCGGCGTACTCGGTTGCGCCGGTTGCGCGTTGGCTAGGTATCAGGAAGAATACATGTAATTTCGGAGCGGCGCCGTGATTGTTTCCATTACTCCCAACCCGTGCGTGGACAAGACGGTTTTTATTGACGCGTTGCTTCCCGGCGAGAAGATTCGCGCGTCCCGCTGCACCTGCATCGCCGGTGGCAAAGGGTGCAATGTTTCACGGGCGGTAAACGCCATGGGCGGCGTAGCGACGGCCATGCCTTTTGTGGGCGGGTACACGGGCCGCCATGTAGTGGACATGCTTGAACAGGAGGACGGCGTACGGTGCGTACCAATTTGGGTGGCTGGCATGACGCGCACCATTACCACCATCCTCGAGGAACCGATTCATCGCCAGACGGCGGTATTTGAACCTGGGTCGCCCGTTACATCCGCGGAATGCGACGCTGCGCTGGAGCGCGTGGCGGCGATGCTCCCGGAGGCGTCGGTGATTACCATGAACGGCTCGGCGCCGGACAGTACGCTTGACAACTTCTATTTTGAAGTAACGCGTATGGCCCGCAACGCCGGGGTTACGACCATCGTAGACGCTTATGGCCCCATATTCGCGCGCGCGTTGAAGGCAATGCCATACATGGTCAAGCCCAATGTTGAGGAGGCCGAGAAATTGCTGGGATGCGCCATCACCAACCGCGCGGAGCAGTGGGCGGCAGTAAACTGGCTGCGCGAACAGGGCATTGCGTTGGTGGTGTTGTCTCTGGGGGCCGAGGGCGCCCTGGTAGCGTGTGACGAGGCGCACTTTCATGTTAGACCGCCCGTTATCAAGGAAGTGAATCCGGTGGGCTCCGGCGACGCGTTGGTAGCGGGGTTCGCGCTGGGAATCGCGGATCAGACCGATATCGAGTCCACAGCGCGGCTGGGCGTGGCAATGGGTACGGCAAACGCCATGTCATGGGACATCGGCGCCTTTACCAAAACGCAGGTGGATGCCTTGTTGCCACAGGTAACCATTGCGCGCAGTTGACTGTTTTCGCTCTGGCCTTTTGTTGGACAAACGTGCGTGGTCTGCATTTTCGTTTTCACCAGGAGTCCTTCGCGAATCGGACGCTTTTCAACCTGGTCTTGCCGCACTGGGGTGCGGCGTTCCCAGGACCCCAAACTATCCAATGTCAATTGTGCATTATCCTTTTCATCCGTGTCCATACATGGATTTCGTCATCGCTCGAGAGTACTTGGTACTGACAAATCAAGCACGCGATGGTTATAATTACACCATGATACATCGGAGTATCAACAAATGCCTTGTCGAAGCGATGGCGGATACCCCTGTGGTACTGGTGCATGGGGCGCGGCAGACCGGCAAGAGGGCCTTTGTTAGGAATATGCCGCATCTGTGCCCGGCGGGCGGTATCTGACGCTGGATGATGCCATGACCCTTATGACCGCCACCGTTTCCGACGAGGTCAAGAAGTCTGAATATAGGCGGCCTCGGCCAGCGGCGGAAATGCCCCCAAGACGGAGGGGACAGATTGTTTTCTGGGTTATCGCGTCCGAATCGTCGGGTCCAGCCAGCCAAGCATGATATCGGAAACTAAATTCAGTACCATTACCAGTACGGCATATACCAGCACGGCGCCGCTGATCATGGTGTAGTCGCGGTTAAACGCGGACTCCACAAACTCGCGGCCAAGACCGGGCACCTGAAAGATGGTTTCCACAACAAATGACCCGGTCAGCAGTCCGGCGGTGGCGGGGCCGAGGAAGGCGACTACCGGCTGTATGCCCGCGCGCAACCCATGACGCAACACCACCCGCGCCTCGCTCACTCCTTTCGCGCGCGCAGTGCGAATAAAATCCTGGGACAGCGCCTCGAGCATGCCGCCCCGGGTCATGCGCGCAATGTAGGCGGCGTACCCCGCGCCCAGTGTGATGGCCGGCAATAGTTTATGGGCGGGCGTGGTCCAGCCGAATACGGGCAGCCAGTCAAGCCACAGCGCGAACACCAGCGCCAATAACGGCCCGAGCACAAAGGCGGGGATGCATATCCCTATCATGGCGGTTGTCATGGCGCTGTGATCCAGCCAGGAATTCGGTTTTAACGCGGCAAGGATGCCGGCGCCCAACCCCACCGCAAGAGCGAAAAGTAACGCGTACGCGCCCAGTTCAAGCGATACGGGCAGACGTAGCAACAGCCATTCGCGCACGGTATGCGACGGTTTGCGAAAGGACGGCCCGAAATCGAGCCGCACAACACCCGACAGGTATGCCGCGTATTGACGATAGAGGGGCATGTCCATGCCATAGTGCGCCTCGAGGCTGCGCAATACTTCGGGCGACACGCGGCGTTCGCCATCAAAAGGGCCGCCCGGCGCAAGACGCACCAGAAAAAAGGTGATGGTAATGATCGTGAACAGCACCGGCACAAATTCGGCGACCCGTTTCAATATAAAAATGGCCATAAACCGTTACGCTCCCGTCAGGTACATGTCTTTCCA
>SLFT01000353.1 GCA_007124105.1 Candidatus Hydrogenedentota bacterium
AATAAATATACCCGGGACGCTAAAGCGCGAACAACACCCGTCACGCCTGTTTCTCGTGGGTTGCGTACAAGGCGCGTCTACATGCGACGGACAATGCCGCAGGCCAACATAATCTTGATGAGGTCGCCCGGGAGGAAGGGGGCAACGCCAAGTACAAGCGCCTGCGCGAACGAGATGTCCAGGTACACGCGCAGCCACACGGCGCCCATAAGCAGTATCAAGGCGCTCGCCGCGGTCATCGCCGTTGCAACGCCCACAGGCGTGCGTGAAAAACGCGTCATCACCAGCGGCGCGGCCAGAAAACCCGCCAGATAGCCGTACGTAACGCCGGACGCGGCGGCAAACAAGGCCACGCCCGTGACGTGCGCGGTTAATCCAAGGAAGATGTACAGGGCAATGCCCGCAAAGGCGCGGTTCCGGCCCAACAGGTATGGCGCCGCCAGTACGACCAGGGTCTGCAAGGTGAGTGGCGTGGGCGTAAATGGTAGGGGGATGCGCGTCAACGCGCCGAGATACAGCAACCCGGTCACGCCCAGCGCATCAAGAAACGCGTTGGAAGAATAAGCCGCCGGAACAGCTTGGGAATTGTAATACAGCGCCTTGTACATAGTCATATCTCCACCGATGTTAATATCGCGACGATACCGCGTGAAACACGGATATGATAGCGCAATGCCGGGCGCGCGCGCCAGTTCGTTACAAGGTGATGGCCACCACAAAAATCTGGCTGAAATCGCGGCCCGCGTAATTGTACAGGCGCGCGCCGTCTTCATCTGTAACCGGCGCGGTGCGATTGTAGGCGGCAAGGCCGCCGTCCGGCGATATCACTGGCGCGTATCGCTCGATGCCGTCGTTGCGCGGCGTCAGGAAGTGGGCGCGCCCGAACCCCTCGCCAGGGGCAACGCCAACCAACGCCAACCCGCCTTCACTGACGCATAATATATGGTTGCCGCCCGGATGCCAGCGAAGTCCCGCCTCCGTGCCGCCAGGCAGGAACGTGGCCTGTATCGGTCGTTTTGCCGCATCCGTGTGCCTGTCTGAGCCGTCGGCGGGGATGATAAATACCTGGCTGAGGCCGTCATCGTCTTTCCCGTAATACGCGATGCGGTTCCCGTCCGGCGAACCGCGCACAATGCCGCCGGCCCAATCGTGGGTCAACCGGCGGATGTACACGCCTTCCGGCGGCGTGGGAAACCGGTCGGCCCCGCCCGAGTCAGCCGTGGTAATATCCGTGTCAAGGGGGATGTCAACAACAAACAAGGATTCCTGATAACCTTCGCCGTCTTCGTCGCGTACGACGCCGATAAAGGCGCGCATGGCGCCCGCCCCGTCCACCCATGAATCGCCGTAGGCCTTTTCGATTTCACCTGGCCCGGACGCGCCCTTGGGAACAACCGGCACAAGCGCGGCAAAATAATGGCTTGCCGGCGCAGGCGCGGCGCTGTGCGCTTCCAGGTAGCCCACGGTGCGATCATAGTGTGGCAACACGGCGTCGTTATAGGTAAATCCGATCCGGCGCCCATCCCGGCTGTATTCATGTCGGTGCGTACCGCCCCGATGCGCGCCGGGCAGGGTGTCGCGGTCAGTAGCCGCGTCGCGCTTGTCAAGCCACGAAAAGGCGTAGTCTCCATCGCTCAACATGCGTAGGCGTCCGTCCTGCTCGACAATATCTCCCGTCAGCGTTACGCGTCCGCCGTTTCGGTTCCACTGGGCGTAAGAACCGCGTTCCGACACCTCGGCCACGGGCGGCCCGTGGATAAAGGCCGCCTCGGGCGCGGCCAGGGAAAAAGACACCGCGCCCACGCCGGGCGCGGGCGCATCGCCCATCACAATCTCGCTGGGTTCGTACAGCACAATCTCACGGCCAGTCTCAAGTTCCAGCACCTCAATAGTCGTGCCATGCTCGATCCCCGGACCGAAGGTCTCGCGCGTGTCATAGCATAAATAGCGACCATCTCCGGAAAAATTGTCGTTGTTGTCCAGCTCGTGGTTGCGACTGGAAAAGGTCATCTGCCTTTCTTCGGGAAGCGGATGTTCGTCCACAACCAACGCCGCAACAAACCCGTTGGCCATAATAGTGAGCGTCAAAAAATAAATCATTGTGATGTTCCTTTGTTGTGCCCGACAGCGCACTATCATAACACGAATCAGCTGCGTCAAAAACCCAGGCGCCGCCCCCCCCATATATCAAAGTTTTGATGGTTTATGTCTGAAGCCATGCTGACATCCATGGGAAGGTATCTTTGCTGGTTCCAAAATTTTAAAATGGAAAAATCTGCACGTGGAAAACGTAGATCGTAGTCTGTTTCTGCATTGATCCTGGCTTTGCGCGCCGAACTGTATTTTCCGTATACTGGGACGGTGAGTATGAGAAACAATTGTAGAAAAGGATATTACCCTGTGCCGATACAGATAATGCCCACTTTCAGCCGTCGCGCTTTTCTGAAGGCCAACATCCTGGGCGCTGTAGCATTCGTTACCGGCGACGCCTTTGCTCTTGAGGGCGTTCCCGACCTGCGTCTGGCGCTCATGTCGGATACCCATATCCCGGCAGACCGGCTTCCCGGCGCGCGCGGATATGATGCATGCCGGCAATTGAGCGTTGCGATACCTGACGTTCTGGCAACCCAACCCGACGGTCTTATTGTGACTGGAGACATGGCGAGACACGTGGGTAATGTTGCGGATTACAAAGTGTTTCTTGAGCTAATAAAACCGGTAACGGATGTCATGCCAGCCTATCTTGCGCTCGGCAATCACGATAACCGGGATAATTTCTATACTGCGGTGAAGGAACTGCAGGGGAACTTGCAACCTGTCCAGGACAAGCATGTTTCGGTTGTAGAACACAGGCATGTTCGAATCATACTCCTCGACTCGCTGCTCTACGTCCGCCAGCGGGGCGGCCTTCTCGGCAAGGAACAGCGGGAATGGCTGGACGCCTATCTTGCCGCGCACACGGACCGGCCCGTGGTCCTCATGCTGCACCACACTCTGGGAGACGGCGACAACGATCTGCTCGACACGGCGTTTTTCTTTGATTTGCTTGCGCCCTATTCCCATGTGAAGGCGATATTCCATGGGCATGCCCACGCGTGGAAGCGCTATGAATACCGGGGCATACCCATAATCAGCCTGCCCACCACGGCACACATTCGAGGCCCGGAACAACCCATAGGCTGGGTGGAGGCGCTTTTTCGAAACGACGGCATGGACCTCACACTCAGGGCATTCAGCGGCAATCGCGATGAAGACGGAAAGACCGTCTCCTATGCATGGACAATGCCCGGATGAACCCTGGTTTATTTTTACGCAGCCGATGTGTCGGCTCACATATCCTCCTTGGTTTATACTAACCAAGGCAACAATTTTCAGCGTCTACAATCCAACAGGAGTTTTATCATGAAAAGAAGGGATTTTATCAGCGCGTCGGCAGCGGCGAGCCTGGGCCTGATGGGTAACGCGTCGGCGTCGCAGACGAAACAAGACCACCTGAAAGACTATCGGGGCACTTTCTCGACAAATGACAACCAGGTTGCCGTCTATACACGGGCGCAGGTCAAGCCTACGAGAATATTCCACATTACGGACACCCATCTTTCGAGGGATGACGAACGCGGCGAAGCTTACCAGGAATTCAGCGCGCGCATGGCCGCCGCGTATACCAGCAACGCCCATTTTCAATCCGGCGAAAGTTATTCGGCGGAAGAGAGTTTTGAGCTGACATTGGAAACAGTCCAAAAGGAGAAGGCGGATTTTATCGCCCTCACCGGCGATATTTTTAGCTTTCCTTCGGAAGCTGCCGTGGAATGGGCGCGGCAGAAATTGGACGCAACGGGCATTCCATTTGCCTATGTCGCCGGTAATCACGACTGGCATTATGAAGGCATGACCGGAAGTTCACACGAACTTCGCGACACATGGACAACAAAACGGTTGATGCCCATGTATCAGGGCAATCACCCGCTTTACGCAGCCTATGATCTGAACGGAATACGCTTTGTCTGCATTGATAATTCCACTTATGAAATCCTGCCGGAACAATTGGAATTTTTCAGAACGCAATCTGACCAGGCGTTGCCATTGCTGTTGCTCATGCATATCCCCATTTATATGCCGGGAAGGTCTATGGGGCATGGATGCGGCCATCCGGACTGGGGCGAAGAACGCGACCGCAATTATCGCGTTGAGCGACGAGAAAAATGGAGAAAAGGGGGCCATGCAAAAACCACCATGGACTTTTGTTGCGAGGTCTTTGAGACGCCAAATCTTTTGGCTGTCCTGGCCGGACATACCCACAGGCAATCGCTTGATATCAAAAACGGCATCCCGCAGGTAGTATCACAGTACAATGCAGGTGGATACTATGCGGATATACATATTGAGGCACTCGACACGTAGGCGCCCGAGACCTGTTTTCAGGCGGCTGCGACAAAACCAACAGGGTACACGCCGAAACGCGAGACAGACGTTGGCCGAGTAAATATCAACCGAACTAGTTGTACGCATCAAAGGAACACTATGGCAAAGAAAGCGGCGCCAAAGCAGGAAGAACCCATCGAAAAGCAGCTATGGAAGGCGGCGGACAAGCTGCGTAAGAACATTGACGCGGCGGAGTACAAGCACATTGTGCTGGGGCTGATCTTCCTCAAGTACATTTCCGATGCCTTTGACGAGCTGTACGAAAAACTCAACGCCGGTAAAGGCGACTATGCCGGGGCCGACCCGGAGGACAAGGACGAGTATAAGGCGGAGAATGTGTTCTTCGTGCCGGAGACGGCGCGTTGGTCGTATCTGCTCACCCAGGCCAAGCAGCCGGACATCGGCAAGACGGTGGACGCCGCCATGGACGCCATCGAGAAGGAGAACCCCTCGTTGCGCGATGTGCTGCCCAAGGTCTTCGCGCGGGGCAATCTCGACCCCACCAGTCTGGGCGGACTCATTGATCTGGTCGGCAACATTGCCCTCGGCACTGCCAAGGCGCGCAGCGCCGACCTGCTCGGCCATGTCTTCGAATACTTC
>SLFT01000411.1 GCA_007124105.1 Candidatus Hydrogenedentota bacterium
CACCTGCGGGTCGGCGATAAGCGCAATGCATATTGCCAGTTTCTGTTTTTGTCCGCGCGACAAACGCCGCACCTGTACATTTTTCTTGTCCTTCAGTCCGATGAAGTCCAGCAGATCATGGGCACGCTCGCGCAGCAGTTTGCCGCGCACATCCCGCAGCATGCCGTAATAGATAAGGTTCTCAAGTGGGGTCAATGGCCATATACTGGTGCGCGTCCCTTCGAGAACGACCCCCACCCGCCGCAACACCTGTTTGCGTTTCTTGTCCACATCGAGCCCGTCCACCAGGGCCTGGCCACGGTCGGGGCGCACCAGTCCGGAGATCATTTTGACCATCGTTGTTTTGCCCGCGCCGTTCGGGCCGAGCAAACCGAATACTTCTCCCGGACGAATGCCAAAGGAAACGTCGTTCGCGGCATACACGTCCCGTTTTCGGAACAGGCGGCGCTTGCGCGTATCCTCATCCACGTGCAACAGGTGACGTGTTGTGAATACCTTGTGGATATTTCGTAATTCTACCAGTAGGTTGTCGGTCATGGGGACTCCGTCATGGGTGAGACCATTCGCGCGCTGAGGATGCGCAACGCCTCTTCTTGGTCCTCGTTTTCTTCTAGCAGGACGCAATATTCCAGATAGGCGCTTTCCACGTTTCGCGCCAGATGCGCCAGCGTCACTATGGTCAGGCTGTAGGTATAATAATATACCACGCCGATGACGAGTGAAAACAGAAAGAATTCAATGGCGCAGGCCCATCCGTTGCTGAAGAAGTGATAATGCAGTACGCAGAAAAGCATTGCCGTTACAATAATAGCGAGCGCAGGCGCGCCGGAACGGAGGGTCAGGATATCCTGCGCTGCCGCGCGATACACCAGTTCCTCAATGACACACACACCGACAAACCGAAACAATAATTCAGGCGCCGACTTCATAAATGCGCCGATGCCGCGAAAGTCCACGAGATGCCGCGCAACATCACCGGCATGTTGATGCGTGATGAGCAGTGAGAAGGCAAACAGCAAATGCCCCAGCGTCAGTCCCGCGATAATATCCACCGGCGACCAGAGCGCGCGCGTAAACAGCCCCGCTTGCGCCGTCCACCAGAGAGCCATTACGAGCAACACAAACTGAAGCAAATAGCCGGCGGCGGCGGGTCTGCCTTGCGCGAAAAGATTCCTGTACAAGGCGTGGGCGGAATAAGCAAGCCATATAATGATGAACGCCGTTGTCACGACGGGTTGTCTCCTTCTTGCGCCAGAAATTGGACCATGGCTTTCAGCGACGCGTTTGCGGCGGCGCCCGCGAAGCGCTTGCGCACCAATTCAAACTCGTCGCGCAACAACCCGTAGCCGTAACCATCGTGCAATACACCGTCCCGAAGAATATGTTTCTCGAGTGTCATTTCACGCACGGCGCCAACTTTTTCGATGATTCGCCACGAAGCGCGATTGAAGGCATAAATAAACGCGCCGACCCGATGCAGGTTCAGCTCATCGAAAGCGTATTCGAGCGCGCGATATACGCCCAGGGCCATCGTCATGCTGTTGCGTCGCTCTTTCGCGCCCATGTACACGTCAATATTACAGGACCTGTTCCGCCATGAGATATTCTGCAACGAAATCATGCCGATAAGCCCGTCCGCTTTTGATTCAATAACCAGATATATAGCGCCGGGCATACTTTGCGGCGCGCTTCGTCCAAGCATCATAATAATCTTCTCGCGTGTCTGTCGCGATGATTGCGCGGCGTCGCCGTAGAGAAAGAATTGAAAGTCGGGGTCCTCCATCCAGGCGAGAATGGTGTCCAAATCATCTCGTTCGGCGCGTCGCAAATAAGTCTCTGTTACAATGCTCATGGGTTGGTCGCTCCTGACGGCGCGCAACTGTGTGCGGTTAAGGCGTAGGTGCGCAAATCATGCCAGGCGCCGCCGCTGAAAAGGGCCTGGCGTTGCGCGCCCACACAAACGAAACTGCGGCGCTCGAGATATTGCGATAGATGGGTTTCTGTATCCAGGCACAACGCGACAACCTTGTACAGGCGCAGTTGGGTAAACGCCCGGGCAAGCAAGAAGTCCAGCGGTTCATCGGCAATGGCCGCGTGATAGCGCGTCTCATCGGCAAAGAGCAATACGAGTTCAGCGTACCGCGCTTCATAATTGATGCCGCGCAATCCGCACCAGCCGCGCAATACGCCTGTCGTATCTTCCACCGTGTACATAAGCCCCTGTGCGGCGTCCTTACGGGCCAGCATTTCGCGTATCTCGCGCATGGTTGGCATCAGCGGTTCACGACGGGGATCAAGCAACGCGGCGCGTGTAGGCCCCGCAACATATAGCTGGCGGAGAAACAACGCGTCGTCGGGTTCCGGAAACCGTATAATCCCATGTTCGCCTGTTATCATAATGCCCTTGTTTTCATCACGCTGTTTTCCCCGCGCCAAATACAAACCTTGTTGGACCAGGCACAACCATTCCACGAACACCTTAACGGCCTCTGTAGGGTGGATGAAGTGAAGCGCAACCTACCGCAACCGTATACACGTTTTTTGATAAACGGTGGGTTGCGCTTCGCTTCACCCATAATTTATACCCTAACCAGTAGTATACCCGTATACATCCGTCCGGGCAAACATACAAAAGAACATGACGTCAGATAGTAATCCGGGTACGTTCTCCTACCGATATCGAATCATAACAGCCTTGTGCGCCGTGTCGCGATCGTCCGTGTTGTCTGAATGGCCGCCCCGGGCGCGAAGGTGGACGCTGGTAAGGGGATGGGTTCCATCGGAATAGACGATGACGCGGACCGCATCGGCAACGACTGTCGGCCCGTTGGCGCTGCCCCACTGTAACACGCCAGTGTTGAGCCAGCCGCCCTGCCCCTCCAGCAGCGCACGCCACCGGCCGTCATGCCGGTATTGTACCTGCCACAACGCGAAGGGCTGTGGCTGGTTGAGGTATGTACCGCCCAAAGTGATCTCGTTTATGTTCTTGGCCGTGTTCCAGGATGCCTGCCAGAAGAAAGGATTCTCTTCGGCCAACAGGCCAAGGTCCTGACCATGCGCAACGCCGTATTCATTCCATTGGGTGCGGATATGATACTCTTCTGTGGCGGGATCATAGAGAATAGATTGCGGCGTTCCCCGACCCGCGCCATCTGCGACGCTCCCGGAGAGCTGCGCGTCCGGCGCCAACGCGAGATTCATGTTCGCATTGCGTCGGTTCAAGCCAGTCGTTTCATGCGCTTGTATAACGGACACCGGAACACGTTTTGTGTAAAAACGCCCGCCCCCTTCGCAATCTGCGTAGGCCTGTACATGATATGTACCCGGCGCACCAGGTCGCCAGGTGGCGGTATAGGGGGCAGCCGCAGTTTCGGCGACGGCCTCGTCGTCCACCAGAAATACGACGCGGCTCACTGCCTGGTTGCGAAGCGTGATGGCGGCTTCGAGCGCAATGGCGGCCTCTTCATTTTGAGGCGCAGGCCGACAACTCAGCGTGGCAACACTGGCCTTAAGCGCCACATCAGTATTAGTGACAAATGCCTGGCCCGGGGTTGGCGCGGCGAGCGTAGCGGACGCGCGGGGCGGCTGTACCATCAGTTCCTCGATGATCCTTTCCGTCTCCTTAACGCTCATTTCCTGCGTGAAATAGTAGCGGTCACTGGCTGAATCCTCTTCGAAGTGCGTATGTCCTTCGTCGCTGAACGAAACGGCGACAGGACCCTTCAGCCCCCAAACAGGCTGACCGTCGTATTCCAGTCCGCGCACCCCGTAATACACGGCGGTCTGGTCCCAACTTGAACGGTTGCCGATTGCCCCTTGGCCGCCCTCAGTACCGCGATACAGTTTATAACTCATGGCGACAGGGTTTATTTCAGCATCTTGCAGTGTTCCACCGGTCTGAATGACCTGCCCGATTTCAAAGCCGGAATACACTATCGTCCCCGGCCAGTCGCGGGCTACTGTCTGCGCGGCCACAACATCAAGAATAATATTCCACTCGCGGTGGTTGGGGTCGCCGAAACTGCCGGCCATCAACACCAGTTCGGCCACCTTGGCAGCGGCCAGTTCTGCGCCGGTCTTGTTAATAGAGCCGTCGCCTTCGTGATCGGCTTCCGATTGCAGCAATCCATAGACGCAGGGCTGCCCGCCTATGACCACAATAGTGACGCTGTTGTCGGGCGCGTCATGAAGCAACCTTCGGTACAGGCTGGCGCTGTCTGGCGCTGTTTCGTTTGAGACGCGCGCCGGGAACCACATCGGGTCGCCGACCACGGGCGCGTAATTATCGGCGCCATGCAGCCCTTCGCCGCCATACAGGCCGACAGGCAGGTCAGGACGGCCGTAGAAGGCGTTGATGGCGGCAATCGTGCCGACTACGTGCGGCCCCGTAGTACTGGCCATCACCCCGAGCATTTCGCATTCGCCATTGTCCGCCAAGGCATGCAAAAGCGCCAGCGCGCCCGCGTCGTCACAGTCGCCCCGCATATCGGTATCCAGGATAATGCGCGGAACCGCCCCTGCTGTCCCGGAAACGGCAAATGAGATTCCGAGAATGCCAAGGATAAAAACAGAAGCGTGGGTTTTCATTACAGTGTAAACTCCTTGCTGTTTGCGGCTGCATTGAAAATTCCATGACCGAAAAACAACCGCAGGCTGCGCCACTACGTCCGTATAGTATATAAGCGAAAGGCAAGACGTTCCAACCCTGCAGTAATTTCTGGGGCGCCCAATTAGTATAAACCAGAGGCCCACAGACGCTTCTGTTGTATCTATGGTCTGCGCCGGAGCGTTTGCGCCCTTGCGCAATGTAACCGGCCTTGCTGCGGCGCTCACTATAGCGGGCGTTACCTGATATTTCAATCTGGAGAAAGAAGCAAAGCCCCTGGAAAAGGGGAGGCAATATACTTGATATGCCCCCGTGTACTGTGGTTTCATGACAGCGTTACAAAACAGGAGATTTGCTATGCGATGCAATTCGTTGTTTTTCATAGTCGGAATCTGCGC
>SLFT01000453.1 GCA_007124105.1 Candidatus Hydrogenedentota bacterium
ATTCCGGCAGTTGCACAGGGAACTGTATGTCAATGGGCGTGTCGCCCACGGCAATGAGTATATCGCCAGAACGTATGTCAGCTTCCGCTGCCGGCGAATTGACGATAGCGCCGCTGATGAGCTCGCCTGTCTCTTCGCCGCCTGATTTCAAGCGGGGCTGCACATCCAGTCCCAGCCAGGCGCGCCGCACGTTTCCGGTCGCTATCAGTTCGTCGGCAACGCTTCGCGCAAGATTGCTGGGAATAGCGCCGCCGAGGCCCATGCGTATTTCGTTGATGCCGATGATTTCGCCGCGCAGATTTACCAGCGGCCCACCGGAGTTGCCGCCGAATATCTGAGCGTCGTGAGCAAGCCAGCGCACCAGCGCGCCCACGTCCTCGCCGTCCAGGGTCAGGCCCCCGAAACGGCTCATCCATTCGGGCATGGTCATCTCCGTGTTGCTGATAATGCCGAGGGTCACCGACTGAGACAACGCCAGCGGACTGCCCATGGCAAGTACATGATCGCCCATTTGCATCGTTGAAGAGTCGCCCCAGGCGACGGTCGAGAAGACCGTGTCCTCGTCTGTTTTCAATAACAGAACGGCAATGTCGGTCAGCGGGTCCGTCCCCACCAGTTCAGCCTCGTATTCCGACTTATCGGCGAATACGCATTTGATCTGTTTTGCATGACCGGCCACATGGTGGTTGGTGATTACGTGTCCTTTGGATGTGATGACGACGCCGCTGCCGGACGACTCGGATTTCATTTCGCGACCGTCGCGGTAACTCGCTTCCACAACATGAATGCGCACCAGCGCGGGATTGACCTGTTCAACAGCAATCTTGATGGCATCCGCAAGTGGTCCTGCCTCACTTGAAAAAGCGGCCCCGAGAGGGCACAACATCAGTGCGCATAGTAGCGCAGCCGAAGCAGACGCCAGCGAACAACGCATCGGTATCGTATTCATTCTAGTATTCCTTATACTGCAAGATACACAAAGTCCCCGTACATGGGATAAAGAAAAGCGTTCATGAGCGTTAGTGTACGAAAGCAACATGACGGGCCGCAACCTATATCTGTACGCAGCGGATTGCCCATACTGCTACAGGGTTTCAATACTGATGTGCGTGTTGGTGTACACGCAAATATCAGCGGCAATAAGCAATGAGTGTTCAACAATCTGCGGGGCGTTTAATTCCGTGTGCCTGGCCAACGCGCGCGCGGCGGCCAGGGCATAAGCGCCGCCGCTGCCGATGGCGAGAATGCCGTCCTCCGGTTCGATAATCTCACCACCACCGGAAATGAGCAGCGACATGTCGCGATTGCTGACCGCCAGCAGGGCGTTCAATTGGCGCAGGTATTTGTCGGTCCGCCATTCCTTTCCCAGTTCCACAGCCGCGCGAAGCAGGTTCTTGTTAAACTCCTTTAGTTTTCCCTCGAAACGCTCAAACAACGTGAATGCGTCGGCCACGGCGCCGGCGAATCCTGCGAGCACTTCGCCGTCGGCCAGTCGTCGAATCTTGGTGGCGTTGCCTTTCATGATGGTGTCGCCGATTGTGACCTGGCCGTCGCCGCCCATG
Organism: Candidatus Hydrogenedentota bacterium; assembly: GCA_007124105.1. GTDB lineage: Bacteria > Hydrogenedentota > Hydrogenedentia > Hydrogenedentales > CAITNO01 > SLFT01. The sequence goes on from SLFT01000453.1 coordinate 1,563, forward strand.
GCGACAACGCCGTCTTTGCGCGCGGACAATACCGTGGTTCCGTAAAAGGTGGGCGTCATGGTTGCGTCTCCAGTCGTATCGGATTTATTGTGATAACTGCGCGCGGGACTGTTCCCGCGCCGGCAATAAGCCTATCATGCGTTTAAGGGAGGCTGCAAGATTATGTGGGGGAAGTAGTGGCGGGGGAGTTATTGCGGCGGTTTGCGCAGACTACTTCTTTATAGTCATACACGCCCGCGATGGATGTACCCGGCGGCGCCACGAGAAATTCATCTTCTGGCCAGTCTCCGGCCAGAAGCGCCTCAATCAATCGGAGGCTGCCCGGCAGCGGCTGCAACGTTTTATCAGCGGCAGCCATATATTCCCTGATGCGGGCAACCAGCGAAGCAATATGGGTTTCAGGCACATCAAGAAATGGTATCTCCTTGCTGCTATTATTGATGGTCATGGCGTCCAACAGATAGCGCGCATTTTCCTCGCCATAGGTAGCAGCCAGTTCGGCAAAGGATTGACCGCCGGGGCCAAAAGAGCGGGCGTCTCCGTCGGAGATGACGGAGTCGCCTCGTTCCGAATAACCGATGGACGTCCATGCCTGGCTCGGATTGGCCCCGAAATGTTCTTCAAAGGCCTTCCTGGAACCCAGAAACAAGGTGGTGCAGTCGTGGGCGCGAGGAATAACCAGTGGAAACGTGTTCGCTGTGAGCCCAACAGTTGCATTCCCACAGAGGCCGTAGCCAAGCAATACCGCGTCATAGGTGATTGCCGATGCCGCTGCGGCGTCTATCTGCTGCTGCAACAGATCGCGCAACCTGGCGGGATTGTCATGTTCGCCTTTGGCGGTAAATGTTATGTCCAGCGTATTGGGCGTTCGGGCCGCGCACCAACACAGTTCCCGGGTGAGCACGTCGCATGCGATGACTCGATAATGCATGTATTTTCCATTTCTTGTTGGGCTGGGCGTTGTGATACGTATTTTGCTCTTGTATTTAACGGACAATAAAGGCCGCGTATATTTCACGCTTCCTTAAATTTACTATAAGCATACGCTTCCGCGTACAATGAAAACACTGGAACAATGCGTCTTATTTCGCTGTCACACGATACATCCGCGCTGGAAATGGGGGCAACGCCGCGCCGCTAGTCGGTGGCGGCGACATCGCCGCCTTCCTTTTCGTCGTCAAAACAGCGTATCAGCGCGCGCCAGGCCAGCGTAGCGCATTTGATGCGGATGGGAAATTCACGGACGCCCGCAAACGCGGCCAACATGCCGAGTTCTTCCTCGGCGATTGGCGCGTCGGGTTCAGTACGCAGCATTTCCTGGAAGGCATCGGCTATCTTATTTGCCTCATGGCGCGATTTTCCTGTCAGCAACTCGGTCATGAGTGATGCGCTGGCCTTGGATATGGCGCAACCGCTGCCTGTGAACTGTAATGCGTTAATCCTATCGTCATTGAACATAATGTACAGCGTAAACGTATCTCCGCAGAGCGGGTTAACAGCTTCCACGATCTTATCTGCGGCCTGAATCTTGCCATAATTGCGCGGATTCTTGTAGTGGTCTAAAATCATTTTTTCATAGAGAGAACGAGAGTCAGACATCAGGCGAACACCTCCCGGACGGCGCGTAACGCATTGGCCAACGATTCAATTTCTTCTTGTGTGTTATACAGCGCGAATGAAGCGCGGGCGGTTGCGTGTATGCCATAGAACTGCATGAGCGGTTGTGCGCAGTGGTGTCCTGCCCGAATAGCGATGCCGTGGCTGTCCAGCAGCTGCGCAATATCGTGCGGATGAATACCGTCCATTGTGAATGAAAGGATGCCAACTTTTTTACGCGCGGCGCCAATGAGTGTCACCCCCTCGATATCAGCGAGCGCATCAGTCGCATACAGCAGCAGTTCCCGCTCGTGCGCCGCAATAGCGTCTATTCCTATGCCGGACACATAGTCAATGGCTGCGCCAAGCCCCAATACGCCGGCGATATGGGGCGTGCCCGCCTCGAACTTGCGCGGCGGCTCGGCAAACGTGGTCTTCTCGAACGTGACGGAGTGGATGGCGCCGCCGCCGCCCTGGTACGGGGGCATACGTTCGAGCCATTCCGTTCTACCGCACAATACGCCAATGCCGGTGGGTCCGTACATCTTGTGCCCGGAGAAGACAAAGAAGTCCGCGTCCATGGCTGCGACATTTATCGGCGTGTGAGGGGCGCTTTGCGCGCCGTCTATCAGTGAAACTGCGCCTTGCGCGCGGGCCTTGGCGCAAATATCCTGAACAGGATTTACCGTGCCCAACACGTTCGAAGCATGGGTAAGGGCAACGAGTTTGGTTCGTTCGTTCAATAACCGGTCGAATTCGTCCATATTCAATTCGCCCGTTTCATTCAGCGGCACAACCCGCAAGGTGGCGTCGGTCGCTTCACAGAGCAGTTGCCAGGGAACAATGTTCGCGTGATGTTCCATGCCGGTAATCAGGATTTCGTCATTGGCCTTTATCCATGCGCGCGCGAATCCATGCGCGGCCAGATTGATCGCTTCCGTAGCGCCGCGCACGAAAACAACCGTGTAGTTCGCGTCAGCGCCGATAAACGCGCCAACACGTTGACGAACGGCCTCGTACTTCGCGGTGGCCGCTTCACTGAGAGTATGAATGCCGCGATGGATATTGGCGTTTTGCGTGGTGTAGTAGCGGGTGACGGCGTCAATGACACATTGAGGCTTCTGTGTTGTGGCCGCGTTATCAAGATATATCAGCGGCTTGTCATGGATGCGTGTATCGAGAATGGGAAAATCCTTGCGTATATGGTCCCCTGTATAATGGGGCTGTCCCATAGCTTCCAAGTGATTTTTTTCTTGTAGCGCTATTTTGTTTTGCTTCATTATGGGAGATATTCTGGAAGAGAGACAGCACGATATGCAAAGGTGCAGTAACATTGCTTTTCCGCACTGCACCCATCCGTAAAAAAAGGGGTGCGAGTTCGAGGTTTCTGTAGTAAAACGTGTTTTGTAGTTTACAAAATACGGCAACGCAAAGCAAGCAGCGATAAGATAAACTGCACAGGCGCAGATATGGTATAAATCCGAGAGGCTGCATGGGGAAAAATTACAGGTTAATAAAAAGCGTCCCCGGCCCTATCCATGCCGGGGACGCAAAATCAATTTCTTCAGTCAGCGACTCAATTTATTTGGCCAATAACCCCGATAGTACTGGCTATGCTTGGCATGACAGGCGCGGTTGCGCCCTGATCCATATTGGGGCCCGGATTATCACCGACATAACGGATGAATTCAACATGGCCATCCATAAAGAGTACATTGCAACCGCCGGGGATATGATTAAACCACTCGGTAAGTCCAGCGCCGCCAAAGAGGTCCATCATAATAAACAGCGAGCTCTGCGCCAACGCTGACGCGCCCGGATTGTTAATA
>SLFT01000001.1 GCA_007124105.1 Candidatus Hydrogenedentota bacterium
CGGGCGGCAAGGCCACGAACTGCACGTTCACTGCGAACACGGCGCAAGACGGTGGTGGGATGTCTAGTAGCACGGCTACGAACTGCACGTTTACGGCGAACACGGCGCAAGACGGCGGTGGAATGTTTAGGGGTACGGCTATGAACTGTATCTTATGGGACAACTCCCCGGACGCGGTTTCCAGTATGTCGTCAGTCATCTATTCATGTGTAGAAGGCGGGCATATCGGTGAGGGAAATATAGATGCTGATCCGCTTTTTATCAATGCGGGAGCGGACGACCTGCGCCTGCACTATAATTCACCCTGCTTAAATATGGCGACGCCCGACGGCGCGCCCGCTCAGGATATTCGTGGTGTTTCACGACCGATGGGCGCGGGAGTGGACATGGGGGCGTACGAAATGAGGCGTTGCGTTATCACATTGATTGGGCTGCCATCATTATCGGCGGAATGCGGCGTTGTCTATCACGACCAGGGCGCAACGGTTTGGGATGATGAACTGGGAGATATAACCGGGGACATCATAACAGAGAATCCCGTGGATACGTCGGTTCCTGGCGAATATACTGTTCGCTACAATGCCGTTGGCAGCGAAGGCATCCCCGCTGCGGAAGTGACGCGCACGGTATATGTAGTGGACGCCTTATCGCCCGTTATTTTCCTGCTGGGCGAAGAAGTGCTTGCACTTGAATGCGGCAACCCGTACCAGTCGCCGGGCGCAATCGCCTGGGACCTTTGTGACGGCGACCTTTCCGGGCAGGTTGTTATTGACCAAAGCGGCCTGAACAGCAACGAGGTGGGCGCATACGCGGTTGCCTACAACGTGAGCGACAGCGCAGCAAATGCCGCCGAGGAAGAGACGCGGGTCGTAAATGTGGTAGATACAAAGCCGCCGGTGATTGCGCTCTCAGGCGAAAATCCCATGTTTGTGGAACGGGGCAATGCGTACGAGGACGCGGGCGCAACGGCCTGGGACGCGTGCGACGGCGATGTCTCTGAGTACATCGAGGTTGACGCAACCGACGTCAACACAGATGTCGCGGGAATTTATACGGTGACGTATAATGTACATGACAATGCGGGAAACGCCGCCGCAGAGGTTACACGCGCGGTTGAAGTATACGAAGCGCTGAGCGCGCAGTCGCCGGAAGATATTACGCTGGCTGAAGGCGCATATTATGACTGGCATGTATCCGCAATCGGCGGCCTGGGAGAGATCGCCTATCAGTGGCAGCGCCTTGAGGGCGACGCCTATGTCAATCTTGTGGACGGGCCGTTTGGCGCGGGCGCCTATTCCGGCGTCGCAACCAACACGCTCCGCTTTGATCCTTTCACGGCGGATATGGCAGGCACATATCGGGTGGAGGTATCGGACGCGGACGGAACAGTGTATACCGACCCGGCGATTGTGTCGCTCGGACCTGGTCTTCCGGCAGCGGGCGTGTCCGGGTTGTTGCTGCTGGCGCTGGTTTCGGCGCTGGGCGGCGCGTTGGCGCTTCGGCATCGCGAATAAAGACAGAAAAATACGCCAGCCGGGACAATTGCTCATCAGGTTCCATTGTGCGCCTGTGCACCGTGCGCCCCATCAGTTGCTTTGCGCAGGTCGCCGGTTGACAGTACACCGGGGCATGTCGGGAACTGGGCATACAAGTAGAACTTTGCGACGGCGTCGGATGGGCTGGTCAAAAACGGGGAGCCCGTTATGACGCCTCGGGTATCACAAAACTGTGGCTGACATGGATGCGCTCGCCCCGTAACGATAGCCCGTGACGCAAGGTGTTGGGTTCGGGAACGATATGGTCGGGTCGGGGCGCAATGCCCGGAATCTCGGGCAACCCGTAACTGGTGGACGTCACATCAAAGGCAATCGCTTCGCCCGGCGTTGTCTCGATGCGCAGTTCGTATCCCTCCGGCGCGAACAGTCTGAAATATACCGACAGGCGATCATCGCGTATGGTTAAGGGGATGGCGTCTATTGTGGCCTCTGTGATGTCCGGGCCGCCGGTTTGACGCATACTTACGCTGTAAGGCGCGTCGTTTGTGCGCAGTTTCAGTGTGATATGACGGACGTCGTCCCGCGTTTCATCGCTGAGTATCTCGTATTGCAGTCCGGTCAGGTCTTCGGCAACGGGCGCGGCGGCGCGCAGATAATGGTCGCCGGAAGTGTGCCGGAACAGGTCGTCAATGGCCATGCGCGTGCCGTCTGGGAAAAACTGCGCCGTCCAGTCGTCCACGTCTTCATCCGCGCTCAGCCACCAGGCGTCTCCGGCATCCAAATTCGCGTAATAGGCCACGGAATTCATCAAGGGGCAGGCCTTGCTGGGGCGGGTGAGCGTCATACCCGTTGCTATGAGCAGCAGCGCGAGTATGGCCAGGGCGGGGTAGAGGACCCACAGACGCGGCGCCCGGCCCACCAGCGTCAGCGCGGGCATCAAATTCAGCAGTATCAATATGGCTACAATAGTGAGCAGCGGCGCACCCAGTATCATCAGCATCCACAGAAGCGCCTGCCACATGGGGGTCAACAGAAAGAGCGCGGGCACGGAAAACGCCGCGGCCAACAGCAGACGGCCCGGGCCGGGGGCTTGCTCGGGAGCGCCGCCATACAAAACGGCGAGCCCCAGCGCGCCAAACAGGATCGGCCACGCAAGCAGGTAACTGCCGCCGGGAAACATCACCACCAGAAGCGCCAGCGCCGGGCAAAGCCACACAAGACCCGCCGCGTGCATTTCGGACGCGCCGAGCCGACGGCTTGCCAGGGAAAAGAGCGCGCCCGCAATAGCGACTGCCATCGCGCCGAAGGCGTAGCAGTAGAGGTTCGAATAGTACAACGCGCTCGGTTCGGGGATATAGGTGAAACTAACCGTATACAAATGGACGGTGTTGGCGTAGCCGAACACAAGCGCCTGCAACCCCAGCGCGGCAACGACGGCAAGCAGTGTCGCAACGGGCACAAGGAGCAACGCGCCCAGGAGACGAAGCGGTGCAATCCGCCGTTTAAACCGGCCTGCGACAATAACTGCCAACAGTGTCAACGCCGCCAGCAACGCCAGGGGCGTTCCCCACGACATGGGGTATTGCGCCAGGTTAAACCCGAGGGTATTAAAATAGATGGCATCGTCGTTCTCGAGCGAAATCTGCTGAAAATCAATATCCCCGAAATGTTCGACCAGCCCCATCAGATACGCGCCAAAATGCTGTACACTGGGTGGGTGGATGTTCTCGGGGCTGTCGTTCATCGTATGATAATAAGCGAAATTGTCTATGTAGGCGATATTGTACCCCTTCAAGCCGCCTCTGCGATATGTAGTGAAATCAGTGCCGAAGGGCGTGCGCTCATAAGCGGAAAACATCATCGAATTGGTGAAAGGCAACACACCGTGAGCCCTCGCTTTACGTAGTTCAGTTATCAGCGGGCTGTTGCCAGACGAGGTTTCAAAGAGCATTGCTGGCCCCTTGGTACCGCGCGCCTCGAGGTTAATAATAACGCCAATATCCTCAGTCACGGGATGATGAATCAATCCATGCGCTCCGTAGGCGCCGATTTCTTCAGCGTCCGGAAAAAGGAAGAGCAGATCGTTGCGCAGCTGTGGGCGGTTCATGAAGGCCCGCGCAACTTCTAGCATGGCAATGCATCCGGCAATATCATCGGTGGCGCCGGGGCCATAAGGCACCGAATCGTAATGGGCGCTGATGGCGATTGCGCCGGTGCTGTCCGCGCCGGGGATGCGTCCGATAACCGCCTGCTGTAATTCCACCCCATTGCCGCGGACATCTATTTTCGACATGAACTCCGCCTCGACACCCATCTCACGCAACGCGTTCAGGAAATAGGCCGCCACGGCGTCGTTATTTTTCGACCCCGTCGGATGGGGCTCGGTGGAGCACGCAAAGGCATGGGGAATGGCCCGATGCGCTGAAAATTCGTCCAGCGGCGCGTCCGCCGGCAGCGCCCTGGGCGGATACAAGGCCAGCACCGAATAGAAAGCTAGTCCAATGGTAAATACGCAAGCGATCAGCGCGCATACAAAAGAGCCTCTGTTTTTATCCATACTGTTCTCCCTCATCTTGTTGGTTTGTGGAGTAGAATTCATACAGTCAGACTACCAGCGTTCGGAAGGGTTTCATTTTGGAGGCACTACGGCAAACCTGCATTTTGAAGGTCGTTTAATCTTGCGGCTGCCGAGAACGATGCTTGTGCGCAATCTTGCCAATCAGCCGCGAAAATATTGGTGTGGAAGTGGGGGGAACCAGGTGCCTACGAATGTCAAAAAAATGCCCGCCGCGAGATGAACGGGCAGGCGGAAGTCGTGAAGTGTTTTTGGCGTTCGCCTTGGCCACTGTTTTATGCTCCGTTACGGTAGAGCAGCGGTGTGCCATTATAAGACATCATGGATAAGAAGGGTACCTAACGCTCTAAAAAAGGTCATTCTTGAATCACTCCTTATGTTCTGTGAAAGTGATGGCGAAACGGCTTTCCGGGAAACAGAGATAAGCGTATTGTCGTAAAATAATACGGACAGTTAAAACACCTGAAAAAATCGAGTGGGAGCTAGGTTTAACAGTATGGATGAGGGGATGACAAAACGCTTTTATGGGATATTTTTGCGAATAGGCTCACATTTCATATAAGGTATATATTTGCATGCAAATTTGCAATCTATTTTGGCAACGCACGACTGTTTGTGAAACAGGCGAATATGCTTCAAAACAAAACACGCTCTATTATAAAGCGAATCTTCAGGGATGCCTGTATCGGCATATCCTCTGCCCAGAGAAAAGAAACATAATATATATTATCAGACGCTGTGTGCCTGCGTGGGATATTGGTGGGGATGGATGCCTATCTTTCCCCCTGTGGCAATAGTCCGCGTTTTTGGGCGAATCGGCAGCGCAACGACTGGGCTTATAGGAGGCTTACTGGCAAGGTACGCACCTGTGGTCCAGCACGGATATTTCACCAAGTTTCTGTTCCGCC
>SLFT01000108.1 GCA_007124105.1 Candidatus Hydrogenedentota bacterium
ACGCCCTTGATACACCAGGATTCATCGTCAAATAGAATTATGTTTGATCCTACGGCACGACTTGGAGTCCAACCGTATCGTTTGTCACGACACAGTATGAAGAAAAGTGCCATCACCGTTTCCGACGAGATCAGGAAGTCTGAAATGGCGCCTTGCGCAAGTCGTTGGCTGACCGCGTATTGATACGCGTCAAAGTCTGCGCGCGCGTAAAGCGGCTGAGATGGAAGGTATACTTCGCAGGGGCGACAGCAGTTTGGTGAGGATACGCGGGTTAGCGCCGACGCAACAGGCTGCGTCCGCGGCGTCTGCCGCCTCCAGACTTTTTCGCGCCTTTCCCGGGCGGCGAAAATATGGTGATCATCCGCGGCGCGCCCTCGTATTCGTGCCGCTCGATATTATAGCCCAACGCCTGTTCAATGGCGCCCAGCGCCGTATGGTCTGCCGGGGTCGCAAAGGTGATGGCGTCGCCTTCCCGGGTAGCGCGGGCAGTGCGCCCGATACGGTGCAGGTAATCATCCGGGTGTTGTGGTATGTCATAATTGACGACATGTGAAATGTCGTCAATGTCAAGGCCGCGCGCGGCCACATCGGTCGCCACCAGGATTTTATATTTGCCGTTTCGAAATCCCTCGAGCGCCCGCTGCCGCTGCGATTGCGCCAGGTCGCCGTGTATGGCCGTAGCCTTCTGTCCAGCCTTCTTCAGCATCCGCGCTATCCGGTCCGTGCGACGTATAGTGCGCAAAAAGACGAGAGCGGAGTCCAAACCCGGTTTGTTGAGTATCTCGAGCAGCATTTTGAACTTCTCTTCATCGCGCACCGGAATGAGCAACTGGCGTACCGTATCCACAGGTGTGGACTCCATGCCCACGCTTACCCGCTCAGGGTTATGCATCATATCGCGTGTGAGCCGCTCGATAGCCGGCGGAAAGGTTGCCGAGAACATCAATGTTTGTCGTTTGCGGGGAAGTTGCTTCAGTATCCGGTGAATATCGGGCAGGAATCCCATGTCCAGCATGCGGTCTGCCTCGTCAAAAACCAGTACCTCCAGATTCTTGAAATTAAGCGCGCCCCGTGATAAATGGTCAAGCAAACGCCCCGGCGTCGCCACCACGATATCACAACCACGCTTGAGGCTCGCTGTTTGCGGATGCATGCCAACGCCGCCATAGATAGGCGCGCTGTGCATTCCCAGCGCTTTGCAGAAGTCGGTAATAACCTGCTCGACCTGTATACATAATTCACGCGTAGGCGCGAGAACCAGCATTCTGTTCTTTTGCGACTTGCCCTTGCGCGCGAGACGCGTAAGCGCGGGCAACGAAAATGCCAGCGTTTTGCCGGTGCCTGTCTGGGCGGTGGCAACAAGGTCCTTGCCCTGCAACGCAAGCGGGATCGCCTGCGCCTGCACCGGCGTGGGCGTAGTGATTTTCATCCGGTGCAATACGCGCGCACAGCGCTCGTCCAGATTGAAATCGTCAAAGGTGGGGTGGGGGTCATTGTTTGTCATATTCCGTCTATTATACCTTAACGGCCCTGCCTATTTCAGATTTGTGTACCAAACCGAAGTTGGCTTAGCGGTGGGCTATTAAACATTGTCGGACGCGGTCGGAATGCGTCGGACGCGTCAGACTGAGTGAAAACGGCGATTATGCTTTCTTTGCAAACAAGGTTGGGGAGTTGTGGGAGATACCTTCATGCCGACAATTGAGACAATACGCGCTTCAGGGACATACACTGGAAGCACATATTCCTGATGACGGCAGTTGCGTATATATCTCCGATGGGCGGTCTGTGAAACGCCTGCCCGGAAAGGAAACGCCGGAAAAACGGTAGCGGGTACACGCATCATGTTTTTTGTGCTGCACCAACCATGAAATATCCGATATAGTAACCCGCATATCTCACGTTGGACTAAAGCCCCCCGATGGACGGTATTGACCGTATTGATGGGATTGACGGGGTGGACGGATGCCGCATCTACATTGACGCGCATTTCTTGATTTCCACGGCGTTTAGTCCAACGCAACCTTAACAGGCTCGCAACGAAACAGGGTGAGATATGCGGGTTAGAATAAGTCTCCTGGTATCGGCCATAATATGGGGAGCGAAAAGGTAGGCAACCATAAAAGCACGGGCATTCAATAACGTGATCGCAGTGACGCAATTACAGCAAGGATATTTTGCTTAATGAGAACTCCAGACTTTGACCAGTTTGCCGGCATCCTTACGCGTACGCGCGTTCCTGATCGCCTGCCCTTTTACGAGCATCTCGCCAGCGGCGGATTTATCTCCGCGAAAACGGGTGTTGACCTTACAACACTTGACTGGAATACACAAGATGCATGGCGTGTGTATGTTGATTTCTGGCTGGACATGGGCTTTGACGGCGTACCCATCGAAATACCGCCCGACCTGCCAGTGGAGACGCATGAGCGTCGCACGTCGCAGGTCTCACAGGGAAGCGAGGCTTTTGTCTCCATCCGTAGCATGGCCGATTTCGAGGCTTATCCCTGGCCTGATCCGGCAACAGCGGTTGACCTGGGGCATTACGAGCGCGCGGCAGCGTGCCTGCCGGAAGGAGCGAAGCTGGTGGCCGGCGTGTGCGCGGGACCCTACGAATGGGCGTCGCGTTTACTGGGCGTGGAAGGATTGTCCATCGCGCTCTATCTGCAACCCGAACTGGTCCGCGCTGTTTTCGATAAGATTGACGAAATTCATACAAGCGCGTTGCGCCAGATTGCGTCCATGGACGCGGTAGGCGCCTGTCGGCAGGGCGACGACCTGGGATTCAAGACCTCTACTTTTCTTGCGCCCGAGCATCTGCGCGCGTATGTTTTCCCCACATACAAGAAAATGGCCGATATCGCGCACACCGCCGGCAAACCCTTTATCCTCCACTCCTGCGGCAATCTTGCCAGTGTTTATGACGATATCATTGACGATTGCGGCATTGACGCCAAGCATTCTTTCGAGGATGTTATCATGCCCGTGACGGCGTTCAAACAACAATACGGCGACCGCGTGACGCCTTTGGGCGGTCTGGACGTGGACTTTATCTGCCGCGCTGATGAAGCGTCATTGCGGCGCTACGTGCGCGAAACGTCCGAGGCCTGTTTCACAGACGGTTTCTGGGCGCTCGGCACAGGCAATTCACTGACGGATTATATGCCGGTGAACAATTACTTAATCGTACTGGATGAGGGCATGAAGATTACGCTTTGAAGCGCACAACACGGGATTCGTCCGCAACTCGGACAACAAGAACGCGGCACGTATGTTGCGTCTACGTTTATTGCGCCGTTGGTCCTGTTTTTATGTGGGAATGAAGGAACCCTGGCAAGGAGATGTATGATGTCCACTATGCACTATAAGCCCTGCGCATGTAAAACAAAGAGCGGTTCACGCGGGGACATGGACCGACGCGCTTTTTTGAGGCGAAGCCTGGCGGCGGGCGCGGCAACCGGAATGTTGGCGGAGCAGTGGACGCGGGCGGATATTGAAGCGTTGTATGCGGCGGGCCGCAGCGACGACGCCAGGGCGATTGAAGATGCGCTGGCGGCGTGGACACGCGGTCTGCGCGAAATGGGTTCGCGCCGCTATTATCGCAATGACGAATTGGACAACATCGCGTTTCCCCTGGGCGGCATCGGCGCGGGCCAGGTTTATTTGCGCGGCGATGGACGGCTGTGGTCGTGGCAAATTTCGAATAACTTCCAGAGCGGCCACGAGATGGACGGCGCGTTTTTTGCCGTGCACGCCAAAAAGAACGACAGCGCGTCGGTATGTCGTCTGTTGCGACGCGACCCGGACAACGCGGATTGTATCAAGGACGTTGTCTGGTCAGGCGAATATCCGCTGGCATGGCTGCACTATACGGACGACGCGCTTCCTGTCACGGTAGACCTTGAGGCATGGTCGCCGTTTGTTCCATTAAACATGAAGGATTCCGGGCTGCCCGCGGCAGTGTTCACCTTTACGCTGCACAACAACACGGACGCGCCCGTGGACGCGTCGCTGCTTGCCTCCATGCCAAATCTTGTCGGGTGGGACGGGTACGCCCCGCTGACCGACGGCGGCCTCGGCGGACCCGAATTTATCGGCAACGAGAATACAGCCGACAACAAAGGACTGACTTTCGCGTCAAGCCCGGGGGACTTGCCCGCGCTGGACAGGCCGCTCACACTGGCCACCCACGACAGTGACGCGGCGTATCATCTCCGATTGTGTGAAAACCTGACCGTGGCGCTCGGCGCGCATACCCAGGCGCCCAGGCCGCGAGACACTGTGTACTGGATCGGCGTCGGCGACGCACTGCCTCCGGACGATGCATGGCATCACGCGCTGGACGCGGTTCATGAAGGCGCCGGACTGGTGATATTCGAGAATGGGCACGGGATATTGCCCCTCCTTGGCAAGCGCGCTGACGAGCGGCCCGCCTATGAGATTTTCGAGGACTTCGAGTCGGGCAACTACAACAACTGGACGATTGAAGGCGATTGTTTCGGCGACGGGCCCGCCCGGGGAACATTGCCCGGACAACAACCGGTCACCGGCTACAACGGCGAATTTCTGGTGAATACTTTCCTGGGAGGCGACGGGACCACTGGACGCGCGGTGTCGAAACCCTTCATTATCAACCACTCCCATATCCACCTGCTCGTGGGCGGCGGCAATCACCCCGGCGAAACATGCGTCAACCTGAAAATCGGCGATGAAGTGGTTCACAGCGCCACGGGTCACAACGAGGAACGGCTGCGGTCTGTCGTGTGGGATGTGTCGCAGTTCACAGGAAGCGAAGCGGTTATCGAAATCGTGGACGCTGTCAAAGCGGGCTGGGGACACATCAATGTTGACCATATTGTGTTCAGCGACTCGGCGGCCTCGCCCCATACGTCCCCGGAGATTCTGGAGCGTCTCCGTGAAGCATTGCCGTTCCGATTTTCCGGCGTAACGACGGCT
>SLFT01000161.1 GCA_007124105.1 Candidatus Hydrogenedentota bacterium
CGGGGTTGCGTTTGTGCAGTCTGGCAAGATCGGCAAGGTGCGTCTTGTTCGCGCCTGGGCGTACCTTGACTGGGTCGGCGGTATCGGCAACCCTGCGGACGGCGACCCGCCCGAGGGGGTTGATTACGATTTGTGGCTGGGCCCCGCGCCGCTGCGTCCCTTTAACCCGAACCGCTTCCATTTTAATTTCCGATGGTACTGGGATTACGCCGGCGGCCTGATGACGGACTGGGGCGTACACCTGCTGAATATCTGTCAGTGGGCTATGGGCCCCGAAATGCCCAAGCGCGTCAGTTCGACAGGTGGACGGTATATGCTGGACGACAACACCGAGACGCCGGACACCCAGGTGGCGCTTTATGAATTCGAGGAGTATTCCCTTGTTTTCGAGCAACAGATGCTTGGCGGCCTGGGGCCGAACGGCAGGCCACACGGCATGTTGTTCTGCGGTTCGGAAGGCACTGTTATTATTGACGAGAGCGGCTGGGAATTTATCCCGGAACCGAAGAAGAAAGAGTTGGATGCGCAGAAAGCGCCCAGTGGCGGCGACGCGCGTCCAGCCCATATCCGCGATTTCCTGGACTGCGTCAAGAGCCGTGAAGCGCCCGTCATGAACTTTGACATCGGCCATTTTGTATCTACTGTTGCCCACCTTGGCAACCTGGCGTTTCGTACAGGGGCCGAGGTTCATTGGGACGCGGAAACCGAACGCGTTGTAAACAATAGTGACGCCGATGCGCTGGTAGCCTATCCTTATCGCGCGCCGTGGACGTTGCCGTACAGTCGGCGTCAAGCATGACGACGCCAGGAATATTCCCTATGACCCTTTGCAGTTTGACGGTCGTAATCGTTGTTGTATTTGCGGCTGCCGTCGGGGCCACGGGCGACGCGCCGTCTTTTGTCGCTGCGTCTTCAATCCATGCAGGCGATTATCTGCCTCATTACGCCTTTGACGGAGACAGCAGTACCCGCTGGGCGAGCGCGGGCGGCAATGCCGGCGACTGGCTGCGACTTGATTTGGGCCTGGAGGTGCCCGTGGGTCCTGTTGAAATTGTATGGGAACACGCTTATGCGCGGGACTACGAAATACAGGTATCCCGGAACGGCAGCGACTGGGAATCTGTCTATCGCCAGAGCGGGGGTGAGGGCGGCACGGAACTGGCGGCCATCCCGGAGGATGTAATCGCGCGGTATATGCGGCTTTTTTTCAACGCGCCCGGGCCGCACGGTCTCTATTCCATCTGGACGGTAAATTTCCTGCGCCAGGATACGGCAAATGCGGTCCACGAACAGATGCGATTGTTTCAACAAGAACAGCGTGAACGAACCAACGAAAGCCGCGAACGGCTTCGACACGCGCTGAACGACGCCGGGATTCGCGAGATTGTCTATGTGACGCGCGCGCTTTACGACGATGGTCACTGGTACGCGAATTTCAGTTATTTTGCCGGGGACACGAACCGGAAAACGTATGTTCAGGGCAGCGGCATGTATATTCTTGACGCGCTCACAGGCGAAACGCGCGCACTTATCGAGGATGAAGACGGGACATTGCGCGATCCTGCTGTACATTACGACGGAAGACGCATTCTGTTTTCCTGGCGGCGCGGCGAAAGCGAGACGTTTCATTTGTATACCATAAACAGCGACGGCACGGAACTCACCCAGCTGACTGATGGGGATTACGACGACATAGAACCCGCGTGGCTTCCTGACGGCGGCATTGTTTTTGTGTCCAGCAGGAGCCGTCGCTGGGTAAACTGCTGGTTGACACAGGTTGCGACTATCCACCGCTGCGACGCCGACGGGAGCAATGTCCTTCCATTGTCGGCCAATCTTGAACAT
Organism: Candidatus Hydrogenedentota bacterium; assembly: GCA_007124105.1. Classification (GTDB taxonomy): domain Bacteria; phylum Hydrogenedentota; class Hydrogenedentia; order Hydrogenedentales; family CAITNO01; genus SLFT01. Next base: position 1,846 of record SLFT01000161.1, read on the forward strand.
GACAATACGCCCTGGCCGCTTCCCGATGGGCGCATTCTGTATACACGCTGGGAATACGTTGACCGTAGCCAGGTGGACTATCATCACCTGTGGACAATGAATCCTGACGGCACGGGCCAGATGACGTACTTCGGAAATATGCATCCGCCTGACCTGTATATTGACGCGAAACCTATACCGGGAACCGATGAGGTGCTCTTCATCAACTCGCCGGGGCACGGCGCGCGGGAACATGTGGGCCATGTGGCGATTGTACATGACCGACAGGGGCCGGACCATTTGCCCGCCCTGCGCAATATCAGCCGCAACGGCTTTCGAGACCCCTACCCCATAACGGCGGACGCGTTTCTGGTCGCGCAGGGCCGAAATCTTGTAATGATGGACCGCGACGGCGTAACAGAGATCATTCACAGACTTCCCCCATTTCCCCGCGACAGAGAGTTGCACGAGCCCCGTCCGTTACGGCCGCGTGAGCGGGAGCCCATCATTCCACCGCGCGTTGATTACAGTCAGACGACCGGTTTCCTGGTTCTTGCGGACGCGTACCTGGGCAGGAATATGGACGGTCTTTCCCCGGGAGATATTGCCAGTATGCTTGTTGTGGAATCCCTGCCCAAGCCAATCAATTACACGGGCGGCATGGACCCGCTCAGCTATGGCGGCACATTTACGCTGGAGCGGGTGCTTGGCAAGGCGCCCGTTGAAGCGGATGGTTCGGCTTATATTGAAGCGCCCGCGAACCGTTCGCTCTTCTTTGTGGCGCTGGACGCCGACGATAACAGCGTAAAACGGATGCAGAGTTTTTTGACGGTGATGCCAGGGGAAACAATGGGATGCGTAGGGTGTCATGAAGAGCGAACACAGACGCCCGCGACTATACATAACGCCCCTCTCCAGGCGCTGCAACGCCCACCCAGTCGCATCACGCCCATAGCCGCTATTCCGGATGTGTTTGATTTCCCGCGTGATATTCAGCCTGTGCTTGACAAGCATTGTGTCGGCTGCCATGACTATGAGCGTCATGACGGCTACGAACACGGGCCTCGGGCGGGCGGCGCTGTATTGACCGGCGACCGTGGCCCCATGTTTTCGCACAGTTACGCCACGCTCACCGTACTGGGCCAGGTAGCCGACGGACGGAACCGCGCCGTCAGCAATTACCCGCCTCGCGCGCTGGGCGCAGGCGCAAGTCCATTGATGCAGAAAATCAAGGACGGCCATCATGGCGCTTCTCTTTCCGACAGGGAGATAGACTATATCCGCTATTGGATAGAGACGGGAGCGGCATATCCCGGCACGTATGGCGCGTTAGGCGCAGGCAGTATCGGCGGCTATCACGAGAACGAACAGGTAGAGACAGACTACGACTGGCCGGAAACGCGGGCCGCCGCCGCCGCCGTCAACAACCGATGTGTCGGCTGTCACCAGGGCGATATGCAACTGCCCACAGCGTTATCCGACGAAAACGGACTCTCTTTCTGGCGCCCCGACTGGAACGACCCGCGGTTGAAGCGCGCCCGTCATCTGACCTTCAATCTGTCCAGACCGGCCTTGTCGCTCATGCTGCTTGCGCCGTTGGCGCGGGAAGCGGGTGGTTATGGGTTATGTCGTGTGGAAAGCGAAAGCGGGGAAAGCGCGTCCGTTTTTACGAGTACGGATGACCCCGACTACCAGGCAATTCTCGCCATGTGTGAAACGGGCAAAGAGCGACTGGAAAGTATAGGACGTTTTGATATGGAAGGGTATCATCCCCCTGTTCCGTATATCCGCGAGATGATCCGTTACGGCGTGTTGCCCCCCGACCACCATTGGGACGCGCCGGTTGATCCGTACGCCCTTGACCGGGCCTACTGGGCTTCATTCGAGCAGGAAGCGGCGCTGCAACATCCCGCTTACGCCACGCCTTAAGCTGGTTCACCAGGTTTCGTCGTGCGCCTGCGAAGAGTGCGGCAGTGACGATAACACGGTCCAGTCAACCAGTCGCGATTAGATTCTCCGCCCATAATCGCACATGAAAGGCGTACTCAAGAAGAAGCGCTGACATCAATAGCGGTGTTTGAGACGGCAGTGGGGCGCCGTAACGCAGTTCTACCGCATATCGGGTAAGTTTTTGTACAGTCTCAAGTTCCTGTGGAAAAGGGAGGTTGTTATCGTTGAGTATGTCTATCAACTCCAAAATATCGTGTGTCCTTCGGTAGACGATCCCATTACACGCGAGCACCGCTTTCATGCGTTTTTCTACTGACTGCTGCGCGTGAAAGCCAAGAATTTCGTTGGGCGCTTGTGGGTCTTCTGCAAGACGGCGCAACACATACTCGTCCTGATCCACCTTTTGCATCAATAGCCCCGCCAGCTCTTTCTCATACATGGCAGACGCGCCCCTCTCTTTTGGCTTCGTAGTATACGGTTCCCGGGGTATCAGACCACTTTTCGTAGGTCTCTGTATCTGTGACAAAGATATCCACGGGTACGCGCAACGGTCTCAGCGCCGCTCGGAGGCGAACAGCTTCCTCTTGATAGTGGGGGGGATTAGGCTCAATGACAAGAAAATCAAGGTCGCTGTCAGGATCATAATCGCCTCGGGCGTGCGACCCGAAGAGTATAATAATGGCCTCAGGCGCAGCGTCGTGCAGCCTCCTTGCGGCCGCATTAATGGTCGCGCTATCTATCAGTGTTGACATGGCAGAAACTCAGTAGAAACATGCGGCGTAGGTTAATGCTCAAACTCATCCGTATTATTTTAATGAATCGCGCGGATCATTCACAAAGCTTCAATGACCTTGAATAAAATAGTTGCCCCCTGCGCCTCATCCGTTACCCCTGAAACATTGTGTCTACGCGCCCAACCTTCTCCCTTCCCCTTTCATCCTTCATCCCCGGCTCGTTACGAAATACGACCCCGCATCGAAGCAGGCGCCAGTTCAAGCGCGACAGGGTCCGCATTCTTTTTTCAATAGTTACAGTTTTGCCGGGGTTCGTTGTGTTTTACCGGCTTGCTCCTGTCTTCGGCGCAGTGATTCATTGCTCTCGCGCCAGTAGGCCGCTTGTTCTTCCCGGGATTTTCCTTCAAGTTCCCGTTGCACCTGTGCGGCGCCTTCGTGCA
>SLFT01000162.1 GCA_007124105.1 Candidatus Hydrogenedentota bacterium
GGAAGAGAAAACGGATGCCAACAATTATAATTGACGACCAGAAATGCTTACTGTGTGGGCGGTGTGTGGCCACGTGTCCGGCGTCTCTTTTTGTACAGGCGACAGCGGGCGAGAGTCCCGACGTTGCGCCCACTGATCTGTGCATCGCCTGCGGCCACTGCCTTGCCGTCTGTCCCACTGACGCCATAACCCATGACGCGTTCCCTGAGAAAAGCGTTTTCCCGGTTGATACAGAGGCCGTGCCCAATTATGCGCAGACGCTGGAACTGTTGCGTTCCCGGCGTTCGGTGCGTGGGTTTACGGAAGCGCCGGTGTCGCGGGAACTGGTGACGGCTGTACTGGAAGCGGCGCGGCTGGCGCCGACGGCGCACAACTTACAGGAAGTCAGATATACAGTGGTGCAGGACAAAACGGTTCTCGCTGCGATCACAAAGTCGGTTGTGACGTATTTTTCCGGTCTGAAAAAACAGATGGGCAATCCCATTGCGCGTTTGCTGTTTCGGTTGGCGGCGACCAGGTCGGAAGTGGACAGCGCATTACGGATGTTGCCAGACTTTGATTATGTGGCGCGGGAATACGCGGCAGGCCGCGACCCTATCCTGCATGACGCGCCCTGCATCCTCATTGCGCATTCGCGACGAACGGTAAACTTTCCTGAGTCGAACGCGGCTATTGCCCTGCACAATGCGGCGCTGGCGGCCCATGCCCTGGGCCTGGGCGGGTTCTTGCTTGGGTATGTGGTGGGCGCAAGCAAACGAAGCAGGGCCATCCCCGACCTGCTCGGGATACCGCGTGACCATGAGGTCTACAGCGGGCTGGCGCTGGGCCATCCAGCAGTCGTTTTCCCCAAGTGGATACAGCGGCGTCCACTCGAGGTGGACTGGGACGCATTTACGGGTTAGGGGCATCTTCCGCTATGAGTTGCACCGCATCGGCAATGACATGGCCGTCGGCGTTCTTGTTGCTGATTACAATCAGCGCATTGTCTTCAAACGTGAAGGCGCCCAGAGATACAAACAGATCATCAATGGGCGGTGTCTCACGCTGGTTCACCAGGGCGGTCTGAATACCGTCCAAATGGTGGATGGCCACCTGCGCGTTGGTGGCGCGGTTGGGGTGGGCGGAATAACTGATGCGCACTTCGTAGTTGCCCTGCGCGGGTACAGGGATATGATACCGCGCCATGCATACTTCTGACTTATCCTCGCTGTCATGGGCATAGTTGAGTCCGACCATGGGCGATACGGAACGGGACAGGCGCCAGGGCCCTGTCAGGTCGGCGGCCGGATTGTCCGCCACAATGCCCGGCAGCTTGTCAGGATCAATATTGTTGTGCCCGTCCATCTGCCATGCCAGCACCTGGCCGTCGTCTTGGAGCCGTTGCGCCAGTTCATCGTAATCAACCGCCTGCACGGGAATCCCTTTGTCCAACGCCAGCGCGGCGGCGGTGGCGGCGGACTGGCCGAGGATCATGAACACCGGTTCCATGCGCACCGACCCGAAGGCGATATGCGACGTGGAGACGCATACCAGAACGAAGAGGTTTTCGCATTCTTCCTGCTTCGGAACAATGGCGCCGTAGTCTATGGGGTAGGGGCCGCCGGGGCTGATCTGGATGTCGCCTTCGTTGCGGGCGTGGCCCCGGCCTTCCGCGTCATAAGCCACATAGCGTTGCACATTGTGTGAGTCCATGTTGTATGAGCCCATGCCGATGGGACGCGGCGTGGGGGTCTGACGTCGCAGGTGACGTTCGGTGACCACGAAATCGCTGACCATGCGTCGCGCTTCTCGTATATACAGCTGATGCGGCCAGTGGTCGTTGTCAAGAAATTCGTCCCTGGCCAGTCCCCATTGGCTCATTTCCTCGCGGACGTCCTCGGGCACGCGCGGGTCGTTTGCCAGAAACCAGAAATATCCTTTCTGGTACTCTTCGTGCTCCTGGATGATCTCGCACCGCCTTTCGTAGCTTGCCTCGGGATAGTCGTAGTTCATGCCAATATTGTCGGTGGAGAATGCGCCGTGATTGTTGGTGTCCGTTTTCGCGTTGGGGATGGGATCGAACTTGCCGAATATATGCCGGATTCCGGTGTCTATGTAACGGCCCAACAGTTCGTACTGCATTGGGTCGTAGTTGTCCGGCTTGGGGAAAGGTTTTCTATTCTCGGGCACTTGCGTGAGACATACGCGGAAGCAATAGGCCTGCACCCGGTGATCGCCTTCGCCGTCCACGCCGGGCGAATCGCCGTGGATACGCGGCAGCAGGCCGCTGTCAAGATTGCCAGCTTCGACGTAGGGGTCTACAAAGGTCTTGAACTGATGACTGACTGCGCGTTCTGTCTGTACGCCGTTCAACGTCTCGTTATACACGCTGTTTGCCTCGCGGCCCACATGATAGGAAACGCCTGCCGCCGCCATCAGGTCCCCTTCATAAGTAGCGTCCATGAACATGCGTCCGCGATAGGTGTTCCCCGACAACATAGTGATTGCCGTGATGCGCCCATCGTCCATGGCAACGCCATGCTCGCGGTCGAGCCATTCATCGCGATAAACCGGTATATCGTACTCGCGGACAAAGTTCTCGAACACCTGTTCGGCCACGTGTGGCTCGAAAATCCACATGGTCTTGAATTCCCCGTCCATGGCGGGGGCGCCCTGGCCACGGTTCCCGTATTCGTCGCGCCCTTGCCAGCGCCAGGCGTTTTCATCCTGATAATGTTGCCACACACGATGATAAAACTCGCGTGCCAGGCCGCCGATGACGGTCTTGTCGCCTGTGTCTGTCCAGCCCAGGCCGCCGCTGCTCAAGCCGCCCAGATGGCGGTCGGGACACACGACAACAACGCTCTTGTCCATGCGCCGCGCCTGTACCGCTGCCATAATGCCGGCTGATGTGCCCCCATAGACCACCACGTCGTATGTTTCATCAGGCATGGACGCCCCGGCGCCCGTGGCGGCAAGCAATAGCGATGTAATCAGAGTCCCGCAGATAAGTAGATGCATTTCTTTCCTTTCCATGACGGACGTCATCAGTTGGTGATGTTAGCCCGGATATTTCACCAGATTTCTGTTGCGCCTGCGAATCTTACGCCATCTCAGCCACTTTGCTTGCCCGCTGACTCCGACGTGTCCCGACACGCTGTCAGCCGGCAGCCTGCGCAAAATGGCTGATCTGACGCAATCTTCGCAGGCTCACGACGAAACCTGGTGAAATATCCGGGTTAGAGAACATGTTGTCAGATGCCTGATTACGCTGAACGCGGCTGCCCGTAGTATCCTAAATTCAGGCTGCTGCGATCAAAAACCGCCAGGACTGGATAGCGATATGGTAATACTATTCTCCTTCTTGCTTTCGAGATCGTTGCGCTGTTTGAAACGTAACAACGCCGACCATTACAAGTAATAAAAGCATCATAATGATTGCATGCGGCCCCCTTATACGAAGCTCATGGCTTGATTCCACAATAAGTTCGAAAGGCTCGGTGCCGGTAATAGCCTTGTTGCCGTCTTCATAGACGCAGTGGTACATACCGCTGTCAGCCACTTCAAGCGGACCGACAGAGAGGACGCGATCATAGACGCCCGACACGCGCGGCGACTCCCGCGACAACGGTTCGCCGTCCTTGTACCAGACAAAGTAGGCGCCGTGCGCGGGAGCAATCAGGTCAACTACCATGCCCTCCTCGTATGGGCCCGGTGGAACGGCCGTAATGCCGTTGGCCGGATCGCCCAGGGCGCGGGTCAGACAGAAACTGAGGTCGTCTTCGTTGTATCCGGGGAGCTCAGGATTGTCCAGGAACATAGTCGTGTTGCCTACAGCCGAATTGATCCAATAGAAACCGCATCTTGTATCTCCCGTGGCGCGCACATTAATCCAGCCCACCGCGTCAAGAAATTCGCTGCAGCATTCCTCGAGATCAACGCCGTAATAGTAGATGGGGACTTTAATATACTCTGGTAACGACGGTTCGCCTGCATCGTCTTTATGCGTACCGGAACTCGGCGCCAGGGGAGTTGTAATGAATTTGCCGGTTGGCGCTCTGTTTACAGTTACCGCATAATCGCAGACGACCGCGCCCGGGCTTCCACCGACATCCTCGGCGAATTCAATGATAAAGGTGTCGTAGGGACGCGAGCAGGGCCAACGTCCGGCCATCTCGACCCCCCACCAGTGGACATCGCAGATTGCCTCGCCCAGAGCGGGGAAATCGTCCCACGGCAAGATTGCCGGATCATCGGGCGATAACGGCGCGTCATTACTTGCGTAATAGCCGAAACCGGAAATACCCGGTAAACGCGGTTCCTGACCGTAGATAGTGGTACGTTCGGGACATAACGGCGGCTCGCCTTCGCCTTCACCTTCGTTTTCACCTTCACCCTCGTCTTCGCCTTCGGGAGAACCCGGTTCGCCTGTCAGACAAAAGGCCAGGTTGTTTCCGTCAACAACCGATACGTGGGTGTCATATTCAAGCGCAAAGAAATTGTCGCCATGAAGCGTATTTATCCATCCGAAATAGCAGTCTCCACTGCCCTGGCCGCGGATGTTAATCCAGCCGCCCTCGCGTACGAAATAATCGCAGCAGGGCTCCAGAATAGCCACATCATAGCAGTATACCGGCAATATGTACCCTTCCGCCGTGACAATGCTGTGATTGGTGTCCTGTTTTATCGCCACTACTTCATAGCTGCATACGGGCGTGGCCCCTGGAGCGGTGGCGAATTCAATGACAAAGGTATCTATGGCCCTTTCGCAGGCGTTGCCCTCGCGGTCTACTTCGACGCCCCACCAGTGGACATCGCAGATGCTTCCGCCTGGTTCGAAGTTTTCCCACGGCAGCGGTGCTTCTTCTACAAGAGCGGCCTCATCGCTGAGGTAGTACTGGGGCGCGTATCCAGGCGTGCCGGGCGCAGTTGCCGGCTGACCAAACACAGTGTCGGGCGGACATTCCA
>SLFT01000384.1 GCA_007124105.1 Candidatus Hydrogenedentota bacterium
ACAAGAAGTTATCCGTCATTTTAGTAGGACGTGTAGGACAGGTAGGACTCGTAGGACATTTATTCGCTGAAGCGGGCGTGGCCGTCCTACCGGTCCTACCCGTCTTACCGGTCCTACAAACTGAGATTGGATACCAATCTGGGTTGCGGGCCATGCCCGCGTTAGAACCTGTCAACATGCCACACAAAGGGGGTGCGTTTGGGGAAAATTGCGGCCAGCAGCGCTGTGCCGGAACCGTTCAGCGCGCGTCGTTTCGTGGCAAGCACTTCGTCAAGATGGCGCGCGCCTGTAATCAGCTGTATTAACTCCACCGAGGACAGACTCACCTTGTTCGCGCCATTGATGGCGGCCACGTCAACAGCGCTGCCATGCACACGAATACGGTAGGGCTTCCGTTGAACCACAAGCGTCGCCTCGGCCCGAAAATCAGACGGCGTCGTATCCTTCAAACGCGATTCCCAGTCTGGGATCATGCACTCCAGCGTCTCTTCGATATTCACCACTGCCATCATGCCGTTGCTGTTGCGCGATACATGCATCTCATGCTCCGAATTGTACTGCAACAGAAATCGGACGAAGGGGTGCGAGGGCGGCATGACAAACCGGATGCGCGAAACGTATTCTTTTTTCGCAAGCGTCATGCAGGCGTTCAACACCGCCGGACACCAGCTGTAGTCCAGTACGCCCACTTCTTCCACCCGATAGTCCGCCCCGTGAGCCGCGGCCAGAAAGTAGGCCGTCGCCTTCCCCTTGTTGTCTGTAAGTATGTGCGCGTTTTTCCAGTGGTCCCACCGACTCGATATATGGGCCGCCAAACGGATTATGGAACATGCCGTGTCTGCGTCATTACGCGCATGTATGCGTTGCACCGCACGCATATCGCCCGGCTTCATGGCGCGACGCTTGAACGGCGGCGCGGCGACGGTGCTCGCCTCGCGCATTTCTATTACGCTGGCGTATTCGGGGAGGGTCGAGGCGAAACCCCAGCGATGATAGAAGTCGGCAATGCCAAAAAGGGTGGAAACATGGTAGCCGTGTCGGTACAGATAGCGCATGGTATCGCTCATCAGCAGGGCCGCGTAGCCCTTCTGACGCAATGGGCCGGAGGTGGTTACGCAACCCAAACCGCCCATTTTCAGACGCGCCTCGCCAATGCGCACGGTGTAGGTGAACAGGCGCAACGCTGCCGCCAGTTCGCCTCCAGCGTACAACACACGGTTGTGCTCGCGCTTGTACTCAGGATAACTCTGGTCGCATACATCCAACCAGCGCATCCCGTTGCGGTAATTCGGGAAATGCGTACGGACCATCAGGTCTTTCGCGAGCGCAAGCTCTTCGGCGCTGTCAACGCCTTTTATAACAATAGTAGACATACAATACTCCACGGATAACCAAATCAACAATGGAAAGGATTCATCGCTGAACCCCCGTGTTGCCCCGCGTTTATCATAAAGAATCCATGCCCGGAATTACAATAACCGCCCGGTCGCGAGCCAAACGTTTTAGCCTGGATAGAGGGCTTGGAATTATGGCGTTGGATTACAGGGCGCCGCACAGGGAACAATAATGGGTATGCGTCGGCGTAAACGCGCCAGCGCGGAATACTCGCGTTCGCAGCGTATGCTATAATCCTGTGTATGCTTCTTATGTGACGCTTTTCTGACTACGTATGCCAATCCTGTACGCTTCCTAAAACCAATAGATTCGGACGGAAACACTTATGAAACCACTTCGCACAGGCGTCATTGGCGCGGGACATCTCGGTTATCATCATGCGCGCCTGTATCACGCCATGGACGGCGCAATACTTGCGGGCGTGGCCGACCCCGACCCGGCGGCGCGCGCGCGCATACAGGAAGATTTTGACGGCGTTGCCGTGTACGAACACGCCGATGCGCTGCTGGCTGCGGGCGTGGACGCTGTGTCCATTGTAGCGCCCACCAGCGAACATTGCGCCCTTGTCCATCAGGCGCTGGACGCGGGCGCCCATACGCTTGTGGAAAAGCCCATGGCCGCCGAGGTCGCCGAGGCCGAGGCGATGGTGGACGCTGCGCGCCGGGCGGGACGCGTCTTGCAGGTGGGCCATATCGAACGGTTCAACGGCGCGGTGATGGCGCTGTTTGACGCGGGTATGACGCCCCGGTTCATCGAGTGCCACAGGCTAAGCCCTTTTCCCGGGCGGGGCACGGACGTAAGCGTGGTGCTCGATTTGATGATCCATGATCTGGACATTGTGCTCCGTCTCGCGGGCGCCGATGTTGTCAGCGTGGACGCTGTGGGTGTGCCCGTTTTTTCTGTCGAGGAGGATATCGCCAATGTGCGTCTGCGTTTTGCGTCGGGCTGCGTGGCGAATCTCACCGCCAGCCGCGTGTCCATGGAGCGCATGCGCAAGATACGAATCTTTGATCCCAACGCCTATGTGTCCACCGACTACAGCGCCCAGGAAGTGCTTGTGTACAGCAAGAAACCCGGGCCTATCCCCGCGGACGCCAATCCCATGGAACATATCGCTGTCAGACCACTGTCCGTTCGCAAGGATGAACCGCTTAAACTCGAGTTGGAGGCCTTTATCGCCTGTATACGCGATAACCGCGCGCCCGCCGTGTCCGGTGAGGACGGATTGCGCGCCATGAAACTTGCCTGGCGCATTATCAACGACATGCGGGAACAATTGTGAAGCGCGTATTCTTTATAGCGGGCGAATCATCCGGCGATATGCACGGCGCCAATCTGATCCGCGCCCTGCGCGCTGCCGACCCTGACGTCCAGTGCGTCGGCCTGGGCGGCGAGCGCATGGCGGACGCGGGCATGGAACTGGTTTATGACCTCGCCGGCGACGCCATCATGGGTTTCGTGGAAGTGCTCAAGAAAGCGCTGCCTATCCGACGGCTGTTTCTGGATACCCTCGAGAGGGTGCGGCGCGATCCGCCCGATTGTCTTGTGCTCATTGACTATCCCGGCTTCAATATCCGTTTCGCGAGCGCTGTGCAACAATTGGGCATCCCCGTGGTCTATTACATCAGTCCCCAGGTGTGGGCATGGAAGCGGAAACGGCTGGATACGCTGGCGCGGGTGGTCCGTAAAATGCTCGTCATCTTTCCCTTTGAAGAGGAACTGTATCGTGATAAAGGGGTGGATTGTGTGTTTGTCGGGCATCCGCTGGCCGATCAGATAGCCCGGTACACGCCGCCGCCGTCAGACCCCGACAGCCCGCTCACCATTGGGCTGCTGCCGGGCAGTCGCGAACAGGAAATACGCCGTATCGCCCCGGTCATGGCCGAAGTGGGCGCGGGCATACACAAGGCCTATCCCGAGGCGCGATTCATGGTTCCCTGCGTCAGTGAAGCGCGGGCGAATCAGGCGCGCGCGCTTCTGGGCGAACTGCCCACGGACATTCGTGTCGGCGGCATGTACGACACGCTCTCTTTGTCCCGATGCTGTCTTGTCGCGTCCGGCACGGCCACCGTCGAAACGGCCCTGTTCGGCGTACCGCTGGGCATCGTGTACCGCGTCAATCCCGTCAGCTACTATCTCGCGCGGCTGCTTGTCAACATTCGGCGCATTGGCATGGTGAACATCATCGCAGAACGCGAAATCGCGCCGGAGTTTATTCAGCACAACGCCACAGCCAAGAATATCCTCCCTTTTATGCTCGAGATCATAGAGGACGGCCCGCCAAGAAATCGTATGCTTGCCTGCCTGCGGGAAATACGCAACCGTCTCGGCGGCCCAGGCGCATCGCAACGAGCCGCCGAGGAAATCCTCAAACTGCTGTAGAAATACAGGGACCACTTATTGTTTTCTTCGCTTAGTGGGTATCATCTATTATTACCTTCGGATGCCTGAACCATGCATCACAGTCGCCAGGCGAAATAATAAGCGCAGACTTCCTGATCCCGGCTGGGGTTTGAGGCGATTTTTCGGAATTGGGATTGGCACTGTTTGGCCAAAAACCTGAGCACGGACATGGGACAAGAAAATAAGATTTCTAAGTTGCCGCACCAACTGAAAAACTTTGTTGGACTAAACAGGTAGCGCGCCCCCGATGGACCATATTGACAGGAGTGACGGGATGGACGGATGCCGCATCTACCTTGACGCGCATCGCTTGATTTCCACGGCTTCTAGCCCAACGAACAACAACGTATTGTGATTCGCCAGGCTTCATGGTTAGCGCAGCGATCGTGTACTTATCTGATATTTGAACTTTGATATTTGAGATCATCATTTCCAGAAGGTCCCTTACATGAACTATACAGATATGCATTGGTATTTTACGCCCGTTGTTTTTGCCGCAGAGGGCGATACCGGTTGTTCAGGGAGGCGGTTGGTCCCCTTTTAGCCCCAGGGAGTGACAGGTCCACCCACTGCCAGGGGTCTGGCATGAGAAAGTGGGCGTAAGCTGTGTTGTTCGGCGGCTGGGTTCCTATCCGGGGCACAGAGGCGCAGCGTAGAATTGGGCTTGTATCTGGCGGGAGAAGTATTTTGCCGTGTGCCCTTGGCGTAGGGCCGGCTTCAATCCGCGTTCGAGCCATACATGAAAGATATTGTATGCCAGAAACAGCAAGTACATTGCGCGATGGCGCGACAGGTTGCGGGTTAACGGATAATGTATGGCGAGACCTCGCAACGCCGGCGCGCGTATTTGTTCACCGCCTGTACACCTTGTCTCTACTTTTTGTTATACTGCGCGAAAGAAATTGTCCTCCAGATAGACGTTTGCGTTCTGAGACAAAGGGGAAATGCCGCTGCTCACTCACGCAGGACAAGCCATACCTCTCGCGTATGTCCGGTAACGCCATAATTGCGTGGGCGGTCGGCATGGTTGTTGCGCAATATGCCGGTACGCCGTCAGTGGGGATATGCACAGAAAGTTGTTGTCGTTTATGTCAGTGACAGCCGTTGTTCTACTTACCATATCAGCCGTGACCC
>SLFT01000414.1 GCA_007124105.1 Candidatus Hydrogenedentota bacterium
CCATTCTTTCTTTTTCGGTGATTTCAGCTTATAGTGGCACCAAGAACAATCACTCAAGGCCATCTATTTCTGAACATGACCTTGAAAATATCACCGTAGGTAGTTGCCCGACTGTAACTGTCCACCCCGAAGATTACTGCCGTGTAGCGGCAGTGAACTGTGGCACTACCGAAGCGACATGCAAGGGTGATTGGAGAACAGTATGCCCAAGCTATTCAGGCAGCAAGGAGACAACAAGTCGCGATGGAGATGTTGAATACGGACAAATAAGGCGACCGCCTTGTTATAGAGTCATTGGAACTTACCAGTATGGATTTTGTAAATGGCAGCGACACGAAGAAGGCGGGTATTGTGCTGAAATTCTCTGCCCTGATGACCCGGTGCGCCCATGCCCAGGTGAAGCTACCGAGGTTGCGGTTACCGCATGTTAGCGTGTTCTATGTACAACAAATAACAGTAAGCGGAAGACTACCCATCACATACTACAAGGGAGGCGGTTTATTTTGAATCTAAGTGTACGGCCAACTATTATCGGCATGGTCGGGAAGCAACCTTTAGCAGCAAATAGAATGCCTGGCTATAACAATAAGGAGATGCCCCATGAGAAAGTGTTTTTTGTTGATTTCTTTAATAGCGTTCTTAGCGCCAGTCTTGGCTGTTGGCGTCCAGGATTCGGATGCGATAGACACACTACTTTGTTCATCCCAATCTGAAGAAGATGTCTACACGCACCTTATAGAATTAGGCTACTTGGGCGAAGAGCTGAAAAGTAGATATATGGAATGGCGCTCCGCGCAAAAGCCACTAATTGAACCCGAAGCCCTGATACAAATCTTTGAAGCCAAACGTGACTCGCTCGTAGATGGGATCTGTAACTTTAGCGTACAAATAGACAGTATGCGCAATCCGCTTCGCACCGACATCGAATGGAGTTTCTCTAACGAAAAGAAACTACGAACAACAACATCTTTCTGGTATAACACAGGGGTAGAGAGTACCATACGAAGATCTTATAATGGGGAAGAACTTAGAATATATCGTGATGCTACGAATAGCGGCGAGATACGGCCGTTCAGCGGTGATCATGAGTTTTTCGGCAGGTTCGATGTGTTGACTTTTGCAATGCTGACCAGAAAAGAAAATTTTGACCATTTTTGTGGGTGGTGTGATTTGGTCCATCTACTGAATATTGGCGGCATTATACAAGAGGCAATAGAACAAATAGATGGACATGACTGTTTGGTCGTGCTTTATGGAACGCCGGCTGCCACAAAAATTTACTTGGATATAGACAAGAACTTTTCTGTAAGGAGAATTGTTCAATACAGGCAAACCCAGCCCAGGGAAGGGGGAGCGTGGGCCGATAGTCGTGTCTTAAGTACTTGGAGTGATCTTTTGCAATTACAATATTTCGGAAACGGTATTTGGCTCCCGTCGGTTGTTGATACAGTGTTGTTTAACGCTGACAGTGAAGCAGCGACTACAATACAAACGACGCTGCACAATGCCGCTTTTAATATAGGAGTGGCGCCCGAAGCGTTTGACCTGTTCCCTGCTGATGCGGTGGTTACCGATACAGTAAACCATATTATTTTCAGAAATTTTGGCGACCCTGATGAGGTTCAGCACTATATTGACAGACGCCTATTTACGCTCCCGGAAAGGACCAGCAATGAATGATATATGCGGCGTACGGCATAGGGTTCGGAGCCCAGCAACCTGTCGGCTGGCATTGTGTCGGATGCCGCGTAGCACAGATTAATATGTCTACTGTGATGCTTGCTTGTGGCATGGTTTTATCCATGCGGGGTCTGTTGGCGCATGGCATGGAACAGTCAATTATCCCGGAGGGTATTGAGATACGCCAAAGCGAAAGCGAGTTCTACGCCCAACTGGTAGACTCCGATTTGACCGGAAAGGCATTGAGAAGGGCTTATGCGGCGTGGAATCGTGGCCAGGAACCTTTTATTAAAATCGAGGCGTTGGCAGAACTGATAGAGGCCAAACGGGATTCACTTACGGACGGTTATTGCAGTTTCGTTATCGAGGCCCAGTTTCGAAGTAGCACCCGGCACGACACTGTCAAGTGGGCATTTTCCGGCCCGATGATATTACGTGACAGAGAAACCATGCATTATAGCCCATCGCGAAACAAACAAGAGGTATTGAACTCTTACGATGGCAATTATGAACGCAGGTATAACCGGGACGAGGGTACTGGCAGTATATGGTCATTTACGGGCTACAATTTTTTTATTCTCGACACGACCCGTTGGCCCACGCGATGCTGACGGACGCAACCAGAGATTTTCAATCCAGCCCCATGTGGTATGATCTCGTTCATCTATTACGTTCAGGCAGGTTTCGCATTCAGGAAGTGACGGAGTTGATTGACGGCGCGGAATGCCTGGTGTTGTATAGCGGAACCCCGGCAGCTATAAAGATATATCTGGACATAGAAAAGGATTTTTCTGTGGTGCGTTTTGTTTGGTATTTCCAGCCGCCCCCGCCATCTGAACTTGAAACATGGCCCCCTGAACGGCAAGTAATGAATTATAGTGCCTTGGAGCAGTTGGTGGACTATGGCAACGGTATCTGGCTCCCGACAGTCGTTCATGAAAAAAACTATGACATGGACGGAAAGCAAACAACGCATATTGTAACCACACTTCTGGATGCGGGTTTTAATATGGGGCTGTCCTCAGACATGTTTACGAATGTGTTCCCGCCGGGAATTGTCGTTACCGATACGATTAACCATATTCAGTACCGAGATTTTGGCAATCCCGAGGACATAGAGCATTTCCTTGACAAAAACTTATTTACCCTTCCCGAAGCGGCTTCGGATAAATAAAAGAATGTCTTGTCTGACAACGAATATCGCTGGAGATTCGCACTCTAAAGTGCGCAGGCGTATGCCGCTGCACAATACGTTTCATGTATTGCTTGGCGTCATTGCGCTTGTGTCTTTGCTCGCGTTATCCATCGCACCAGAAGAGAACGCAACGCTGTCGTCGTCAACCGGTCCGAGTGCGTTCGCGCGTGAGTTATATCAGTATGGATGCGGCCCTGTGTCCGTGTATATCTCAGCGAGGCGCCTCGGGGCCACTACCACTTTGCGGGAATTGCTGGAGCGCGGTTGGGGCGATGAACCGCGCCACTTGAGTCTTAAGGAGCTTTGCGCCCTTGTTCATACGGTACCCGGTCTGCGCGCCGAAGGGGTGCGTCTTGCGCCGGAGGACTTGTCTGAGGTGGCCGCCCGCGACGATATGGCCGCAATACTCGTTATTCGCCAGGACGGCGCCGCCGAGCCCAACCATACGCTTGTGTTGGAATTGTGCGACGATGAGGGGATCACGGTACTTGATTATCCGGTAATCCGTTATAGGATTCCCATTGCGACGTTCGTGGACGTCTTCGACGGGCATGTAATACTTGTGAAGAAAACAGAACAAAGCGGTTTTTTCAGTTGCCGTAGCGACTGAAAAATTTTGTTGGACTGAACGCGAACGCCAGGAGCGTCTCATAATATAATCAATGACGCCAACGCGCTCTGACAGTGTTCATTCAATTTCGGGCGCATTTCGTATCTGCCGTTATTCACGATGTAACGCTGTATGGGCTGGCAGCGCTGTTGTGCGCAGCAGACAAACATAGGAAGGAGATGTTCCCATGCATAGTCAATCCCGGGCTAAAGTTGCTGTTTTTGCGTTTCCTGTTTTATTTCTCATGATTCCCGTTGCCGTCGCAAATGCGACGCTTGTACGCGGCGGCGGCGCTGGCGCCCCTGAGAGCGGCGCGACCGTCCTGTTCGCCGAAGGGCTTGAACGCGCCTTTCTCTACCTGCGTAAGGATATGCCCCTGCCCGATGATGGTACCTGGCCGGTGTGTACGGGTACGGCGCCGGCTCATGTTGTTTCCTGGGCGTGTATTCGCGAAGAGGGCGGTCGGCTTTATTGCTTTGAGCTGGCCTTTGACGCCGCGCTTGAGTCCGGCCAGGCGCTCGACGTTTCCCTGGCGATGGGCGACGAGACGATCGCCCATTGGTCCGGCCGCGCCCATTCCGTATTTCATGCCGGTCGAAGCCATTACGATTATCTGTTGCGCGCGACGCGTATTGACTTCGAAGGCGACGGTATTCGATTGGGACTTTATAATGAGGCGGACAGACGCAAACTGCCGATTCGACTGGAATCAGTATCAGTAAACGGCATTGACGCGACGGCATCGGCGACATTTCCCGAGAACCCTTTGCCCGCCGACCGACATCGCTATGAAGAGGACGAGCGTTCTTTGTTTCTGCCCGTCGCGTACGTTGATTCATTCCCGGCGCGGATTGATATTCAGTTCAGCGTCAAGGATGACGGCGCCGCAGATGAACAGGCCTGGGACGCCAACCGGGGGCGTCTGGCGTTGCTGGTGGATGAAGGATGTCCCCATCCCGTAGGCGTCGCGCCTTCCCCTGTCTTAAATGACTGCATTTGTCTTCATCATGGCGGTCTGCGTGATCTGCCGGCGCTGGATACGCTCACGGAGCGCGCCGCGACAGCGGAAAGATCGTGTCCCGGACGTGCGCGATACGTAAAATTTTCCGGGACGCCGCCGCATGACTATTGGGTTTCTTGCGGACACTACTGCGACTTCGCTGTGTTGTCTTTCAGAACAGATATTCTGGACCACGGCCGGGTCCTTGAGCAACTTATGGCGGACACGCGTCGCCTGGTCCGGGCCACGTGCGGGCCCACAGTCTTTTCCATTCATCCGCGCCGCTCGCTTCCGAGCGGGCTTGACAGCGCCACGCTTGCATGGCTTTCCCTGTGCGCGTTGTCAGCGGGGTCCAGGGGCGCCCTTTTTTATCTCAGCGATTTGCATGAAATCCGCGACGCGCAAGCG
>SLFT01000263.1 GCA_007124105.1 Candidatus Hydrogenedentota bacterium
CAAGGCCTGCCATGTTGACGGCTCTTGCACCCCTACCTCGTTATATCGCAACGCCTAGGGTCAGTAAACACCGTGTCTTCGTGTGGTGTTCTCCAGAATCGATTCCTTCGGATGCGACTGTTGCTTTCGCCCGCTCCGACGATTACTTCTTCGGCGTTCTCCATTCGCGCTTCCACGAGGTGTGGGCGTTGGCACAGGGCACACAGCTACGGGAAAAGGAAAGCGGCTTCCGTTACACGCCGACGACCTGCTTTGAGACCTTTCCCTTCCCGAGCGCGGACGGGGAGCAGGAATCGGTGATTGGCGCTGCCGCGAAAGAACTGAACGAACTGCGCGAGAACTGGCTGAACCCGCCGGAATGGACTCGGACGGAAGTCCTCGAATTCCTCGGCACGGTGGGCGGTCCCTGGGATCGCTATATTGACGCGGCGACGGTGACGGATCGGGGCGCGTTCCAGGTGGGCACGGTGCGGTATCCACGGCTGGTGGCGCGTGACGCCGAGTGCGCGAAACGTCTGAAAGACCGCACCTTGACCAAACTCTACAACGCGCGCCCCGCCTGGCTTGCCGCCTGTCACGCGAAACTGGATGCGGCTGTCGCCGCCGCTTATGGGTGGCCCAGCGACCTCAGCGATGACGCGATCCTCGAAGGGCTGCTGGCGTTGAACCAGGGCCAGTGACAATGTAGTCTGTAGGTCGGGTGGGCGCGCCGTTCGAGACATCGCCGAAGGCCCGCCAAGGGTGTGTGGTAGGATGCGTTGCCGCTATACTGGGGCGATGTATACGCTGTGCAGAGAGGAAATGGAATTTCAAGAGAGATTGCGTTCCCAAATAGGAATTTGGGAACGAGCCGGGGCGCCCGTAGGCCGTCCATGCGGCATCAGGCGCCTATGTGCGCTTGCCTCTGATTGCGCAGCCGCGTTTTCTGCCATATTGTTTTGCGCAGCCGCCTTCCTCCTCTTTACGCATCCTGTCCTTTCTGGTATACTGTTCGTGCAACACCCGGTTGCGCAACATTTGAGGTCTCTACTTATGTTTGAGCGAATCACGTTTTCACCTGATATCATGGGCGGGCGGGCGTGCATCAGAGACATGCGGATTCCCGTTTCCGTTATTGTCGGGCAGATAGCGCATGGTGCAACTTTTGAGGAAATTCTTGATGGCTACCCGGATTTGCAACGGGAGGATATTCAACAGGCCATTGAGTACGCCGCCTGGTTGGCGCAAGAGGAAGTGCATTCACTTTAACCCGGATATTTCACCAGATTTATGTTGCGCCTGCGACTCTTACGCCATCTCAGCCACTTTGTTTGCCCGCCGACTTCGACGTGTCCCGGTTAACCCCGCTACATGGACAAGCCTATCCGGAATCGGATTTGTTTTCTTCGCTTTATTCAATAGGGAATCACAACATCATGGAAATTTTCGGATTGCATCCGGCCATCTGGATAACGCTTATTGTGTATTTTTGCGGCATGATCACGATGGGCTGGGTTGCGCGCAAGCAGATTCATGATCAGAACAGTTATCTGCTGGGCGGGCGCGTTTTTGGCGTATGGTACATGGTGATGCACGCTTTTGGCGCGGGCACGAATCCGGGCGATGTTGCCGGGACGGTGAGCAGAACCACGGGCCGTGGCGCGTCGGGCATCTGGGTGTCCTGGATGTGGCTGTTCGGTACGCCGTTCTACTGGATTATCGCGCCTGTTGTGCGGCGTATGCGCGCCGTGACGATGGCGGACTATTTCGAGCAGCGCTACGGCGGCTATTCGAGTATTTTGTACGTGACGCTGGCGACTATCGGCATGACCATGTGTCTGGCGAGCGTGATGCTGGCCACCACACGCACGGTGCAGGGGATGATGGGCAAGGCGGGCGGCCCGGACGCGGACCTGTGGTTCTTCATCATCCTGTTCTCGTCCACCTTTGTCTTTGTTCTGTACGGCTATTTCGGCGGTATTATTGCCGCCATCAAGACAGACATGGTGCAGGGCATTATGATCATCGCCCTTTCCTGTCTGGCCATTCCCGCGGCGCTGAACATGCCCGAACTCGGCGGCTGGGCGGGCGTAAAGGACATCCTGCGCGATGCGTCGCACGAGGGAACGGATTATCTCGCGCTCATAGACCCCGCTTCCTTCGACCTGCTCAATATCATCATCCTGTCCATCAGCGCGCCGTTGACGGCGCTTGCGCTGCCCCATCTGTCCACGGTGTGCGGCAGCGGACGCACCGAGTGGGAAAGCCGGATGGGATTTGCCGGCGGCAATTTCCTCAAACGCGTCTGCACCATGGGCTGGTGCGTGCTGGCCTTGTGCTGGCTCGCCTATCTCATTCAGGGGCAGACCGAAATCCACCCGGACGCCGCTTTTGGCGATGCGGTGCGCAGTTTGTTGTCGCCGTTGCTGCAGGGCATCATGCTGTCATGCGTGATGGCCGCCGCCATGTCCTCGGGCGACGCGTTCCAGGTGACGGTAGCGGGCCTGTTCTCCAACAACATCTACAAACGTTTTTTGAAACCCGGCGCGACCGAGGCCGAACTGGTGCAGGTTGCCCGCGTTGCGGGGCTCGGGGTGGCGGGCATGTCGCTGGTGGTGGCGATTCTTTATCGAAACGACATGGTGAACAGCATCATGGACTACTTTCGCATCCTCGGGTTCACCGGCGTCGCCATTGCCGTGGGCATGGTGTGGCGACGCATGAACGGGCCGGGCGTATTCGTGGGGCTGCTGTCCGCCGCATTCTGTTTCCTCATCCTGCGCTACGGCATGAGCAACGTTCGTCCCAACCTTATTTCAGCGCTCCCCCTTGCTGCGGGGTTTGGGGGATGCGTTCTGGGCAGCCTCATTACCCAACCACCGGACCGGGAACGGGTGGAAGATTTCTTGAAACGCATCTACACGCCCATTGGCGAGGAACACCGGTTGACGTTGCCCCTGGACGACGTGGTGCCCGTTGAAAGACGGCTTATCACCTTCGGCGGCCTGTTTATTGTGAAGCCAACGCGGCAGACATGGGTGGGCTTTACCGTCTACATGGCGTTGTGTATTGCCTGCGTACTGCTCTTCGCCCTTATCCTCGGGAGTTAAACCGCTCATGAACAGCAAAGAGCGCCTTCAGTGCATTTTGGAAGGAAAACCGGCGGACCGGACGCCCTTCGTCCCGTCCATATACGAACACGGCGCCGCCGTGCTGGGCCGCAGCCCCGGCGAAGTCAGTCGCGATGGGGCGTTGATGGCGCAGGCCGCCCTGGAATCGTACCGGCGTTATGGGCATGATCTGGTTACCGTGGGCATGGACATTTACAACATCGAAGCGGAAGCCTGGGGCTGCGCCATAAGCGCCGGTCAAGGAACGTCCGTGCCCGGCGTACTTACCCACCCACTGGCGGACCGGCCGGAGCTTGAGCCGTCGCGGTTGCGCCAACCCGTCGCCGGTGCGGGCAATCGTCTCGCCCTTTTCGTCGCGGCGGTGGCACAAGTCACGGCGGCAATCGGCGACGACGTCTGGGTGTATGGATGCCTGGGCGGGCCATTCTCGCAGGCGGTGGAGCTGCGCGGTTTTGACAACCTTATTGTGGATATGTATACAACGCCGGACCGGGTTCACGAACTGCTGGAACGGCTTGCAACCGCCACGCTTGAACACGCGCGCCGCGTATCTGAAAAGGGAGCGGGCATTTACCTGTACGAGTCCTGGGCGACCATGCCGCTTATCACGGTTGACATGTTCCGGGACTATGTTGTTCCTTATAACAAACGCATCACGGAGCGTATCAGTGCGGAATATCCCGCGCCGCCGCCGGCGGTCATCATGGGCGGCAACGTGACGCTGCTGGCCGACCTGTTTCTCGATATGGGCGTATCCCTTGTGGCGGCGGATTATCTCACCGACTTTGCCGTATTACGCGAAAAATTCGCGGGCAGACAGGTTATAGTGCGCGGCTGTGTGGACCCGAAAATGATAGAGCGGGGCGATTGGGAAGGGTTAGAAGGCATGGTGGAACAGTTGAAGCATAAGTCTGAGGGGATGCACAATTTTGTGTGGGGGTGCGGCTGCGTGTCTTACACCACCCCCGCGGAACATCTGTTTCGCTTCAAGAGGCTTTGCGCTGATATGCGGTAATAATGGCGGCCTTCTTGATCCGGGTTAAGGCAATTTTTCGGAATTGGGAGCGGCACTGTTTGACAAACAAGTGATGTCGCCTCCGAAGGACCGTATTGACCATATTGACCATATTGACGGGATAGCGGCTTTCGTTTTTTATGGTGCTGTTATGGCCGCGAACGCCCCTTTCGTTTCGCCCAACAGAACGCTACCTGTCGCGTGTCACTGTCTCGAAGGCGTGATGAAAGAGGTCGGTCACAAAGGCCTCCTGGTTCGGGCCGAACCAGCTCATCTGTCCAATCTCGTAGTTCTGGTTGTAATGCAAACCCTCGCCTATCTCGTGGTAGTATTTGTCCGGGGACAGATAACCGAGATAGGCGCCCGAGAAACCCGTTACCCACAGGCTAACGCCTCGTTCTTCAGCCCACTGTTGCCATACGCGACTGGTTTCGCCGCTGAAATCATAAGGCATGCCGATAAGAAACAGTGACCCGAGACGCGCCGCCTGCAGGCGTCCTGTTTTCGGTACGCCCAACAGATTAAAGGCGAAGGGCGACAAGCGCCACCTGGGCGAGAACAGGCGCACCTGCGCGGGCGGCGGTTCGTACATGGCCTCCAGCGACGCAATGTCGAGACGTTCCTCAAATTCCAGCGTTTCCGCCGCGGTCAGCATCTTGTCGGCCAGGGCGGCGCCCATCGCTTCGACGCGCGTTTTCTGGTCGCGCAGCATCGCCTCCAGCGTTTTCTTGCCTTGTCTGACCATTTCGCTTTCCACGGCGTTCTCGAAGGCCAAAGCGAGTTCCGGCGTCCAGGGTTCTGGCACAGGCGGGCCGGGCGGGTTGGGACGCATGGACCCCATCGCGCCGCCCATGAACAAGAGCGGCGCGCCGGTTCGTTCTTTCACGGCGCGTTGAAAAGCGCCCGCATAATCATTGTTCAGCTGGAGCATCTCCTCGCTGTACGCAGTGCCGTGCGCTGAATACCTGGCAACATACAGCCGCTCATCGGTCGCAAGTTTCTCCACCACCGCAACATGCAGTGTTGAATCAACCGTACCGTGATCGCGCGTCCGGTTGCGGATGTATGCAGGCGCATCCACCGCGCCGTGACCAAAGCGCGCCGGCGCCATCGTTTCCACCGCCTCGGTGATGGCGGCGGCAAAACTGTCCGCCAGAAACAGCAGGTATTCCGGCTTGTACGGCCCATAGGACATTTCCGCTGCAAAGCCCGGCGCCAGGCCGCCCGGCCCGCCATGGGTATGACTGCTGGTATACATCACCTGACTGTTGGTGAGCGATACGCTTTCCACAATGCGCGGCTCAATTAGCGCGAGCAGGTTCGGCAGCGTCTGCAACATATCCGAGCCAACCAGCACCACGGTGTTCGCGCCGTCATGCAGGGCCAGGGCGCGCACGAATAACGCTTCACGCGCGCCCGTTGAAATCTTGTCATTGGGACGCCCGCCATACCCCGCCATGGGATGGCCAATCTCGGGAGTAATCTCACGCTGCGCCCAGCCCGCCTTGAGCGGCAGGGTATCCGCGCCGCTGTTGATTGACGCTGCGGCTTCATCAATGGCCGCCAGGGCGTTCACAAAATATGTTGATTGCTCATAGCGCGCATCCCTGTACACCGGCCATGGGCCTAGCAACAGCACAAACCCGGCCCCCGCAAGCATGGCCAGAACAAACAACAACAGCAGACTTCTTCGAACAAGTTTCATTCTCATTAACCCTTATTACAGCCAGTCATGGCGTTTCCGGCATTGCGGTTTCGTGAAGCGACACCAAGCGTTGTCGCGCCTTTTCCCAATCGGGGCGCTGTTCCAGTACACGGGTATAGGCGTCAATCGCGCTCTGAACGTTTCCGGCACTCTCGAAAGCCAGTCCCAGATAAAACAGGGGTATCGCCGCGCTTGGATGCCTCTCGGCGATGTCTGACCATACTTCCACTCGCATCCCCGGAGCATCATACGCGCGTTGGAGAAGCGAATCCAGGTTTTCGGCGGTAACAGGCGATTCGGGCGCGTTCGTCAGGATTTCGCGGTATATGGTGGCCGCTTCTTTCGTGTTGCCCGCGCTTTCGGCAATCTCGCCCAGACGCACCTTATGCCAGAGGTCCCCTGGAGCGATTTCCAAGGCAAGTTTGGATACCTTGCGGGCAACGGGCATCATGTCGCGCTCGATAAAATGCCGGGCCACTTCGCCGCACCGCTCCGATATCTCGCCTGTCAGGCCGTCATCAAGCGCGGCGGCGTTGCGGAGCATACCTATGCCGAGTTCCACATTCTCAGACAGGATACGGAGCGCGCCCAGCCGATATAACGCGCGGGCATTGTCCGGTTGCAGCGCTAACGACTCTTCATACCATCGCGCGGCCGCGTCCAGGTTTCCAAGACGCTCGTGATTCATCCCGAGAAATACGCGCGGCGCGACAGCCTCGGGATGGGACTCAACAATCTGTTCCAGAAACGCAATTGCTCCGGCGCTATCATGTGCCTGGTTGTAGATCGCGTCCAGCCGTATCGCTGCGTATGATAAATCAGGATCGCGGCTCAAAACACGTTTATACCATTGAAGCGCTGTCTCAACATCATTCTTTTTTTCATATATTTCCGCCAGGCGCAAAAGATTCCGCATATCATCCGGCGCAAGCAGCCTGACAATATCATACACCTGAAGCGCCGATTGATAATCTTCGCGCATCTCGTACCACACCCCTATTTCATCGCATCTTTGCGCAATCTCGTGAAGGGGCGCGTCATCCAGATCGCTATATCGCATCAACAATGCGCGCCCTGATTCCATGTCTCCTTGCAGTAAGTGCAGCGCGGCAAGCCGGTACCAGACAAGATGGGCGTGTTCGCCTATTTGCAGCGCCTTTTCATAAGCGGCGGCGGCCGCGTCAAGCGCGTCCTGTCGCTCAAGGTTCACGCCCAGGAACAACCAGGCAATGGCGCTGCGCGGATGTTGGTCCCGTAACTCCTGGAAGAACGCAACAGCCGCTTCAGTCGCTCCACTTTTTGTAAACAAGGCGTCCAACTTGCGGGCGCAGGGGACGTTGTCGGGCGTCTCGCGCAGCATGTTTTTGTAGATGGAACGCGCCGCGTCGCCGTCGCTTCTTTGCTCGAGCGCGTCCGCAAGCAACATTTTATACCCCGGCTTGTCCGGCGCGATTTCGGAAGCCGCGGCATAGAGCGCCACCGCGTTGTCGTAATTCTTACGGCCACGATACTCCGCGGCGATTGCGGCGCACCGCTCGGCGACCTCGTTGCGAAGTGAGCCGTCCACCGAAACGGCCCGACGGGCCAGGGCGATTCCGTCGGCGGCTTCCCCGCGCGTCATGCGAAGCGCGCCCAGATGAAACAATGCGACAGCGTTGTCTTCATCACGCGACAAGACCATGTTGTACGCGTCCACCGCCTCGTCATAACTGTCCATACGCTCCAGCGTCATACCCAGATACAGCCGCGGCGTTACGGCGTCGGGATACCGGTCGGCGATTTCCTGAAAAAGGGAACGCGCTTCGTCAACTATGTCTATCATCTCGTGAAGCGCAAGCAACCTGACATAAGCGTCGCGGGATTCAGGCGCATGCAGCGCAATTTCCGCATACACGTTGCGCGCCGCTTCATACTTGCGCTGCCGTTCCATTACATTTCCCAGAAGCGCCGCATGTCGCATGTCGCCAGGCAACATGTCGCGTCCCATGTCGGCCAACCGCGCCGCCAACGCGTACCGTTCGCTCTGTAAAGCGTCCTGGGCCGTTCGCACGAACCATTGGCTGGCGCGGGGCCGCTCCGATATCACATAATCGCCCACCGCTTTCCAGACTTTCGCCACAGTCTCCACATTCTCGCCACGATAGGCGTGATGCAACGCGCGCGCCACAAAGAATTCCAGTTGTTGATATTGCCAGAGCGACTGTGCGTATTGGGACAACGCCGCTTCGCGACGAAGCCCGAACAGGGTGGCGATTTCAATACGCGCCATCCGCAGCACGCCATCAAGCGCCGTGGTCTTGAAGGGCAACAACGATTCGTGCGCGTCCGGGACATGGATATAGGGCCACAGCCGCAGGTCGTCCGGCGCACTGAACAGATAAACCCCTTCCAGCAGTTCATAATCCCATGTATTCATCGTCATGCCCGTAACGGTAGCGGGCGTCTCCCAACCGAAATTATACACGGGGAAAAAGTATACGCCGCCGCCGCGCAGCGTCACGCTGCAAGAGCGCTCGAAAGCGGGGTTGGTATTATGCAGGCGAAACGTCACGGTGCGCGTCGCCGCGCGAAAACGCAGTGCCACATACGCGGGCGCAACATGCGATATTTCCAACTGCGCGCCGTCCGTGGCGGGCGCGACTTTTAGCGTAACCTGGTCGGGACGCTGTTCCAGTGTGTATGGCGCAGGTGTGAGTACAGCGTTGTCATAGGCGGCGGCCAGGCGGCGCCCCTGACTTGCCTGGAGCATGGTCAAAAAGGCCAACACAATGAAAATAACCGTCAGCAAAAGCGCAACACAAACAACGCCCCGCGCGCAACCGCGCATCACGCGGACAATTGCGCTTTTGAACGCGGGCGCGCCTTGCAGCAAACTCCGCGTCAACAATCGGACTGCCCGAAGGAGCGCAACAAGAAACACACTTGCCAGAAACAGCGGGATAACAACAAGATGAAAGTAATGCCGGAACTCAAACAACAGGCTTGGATAGGCGCCGAAGTAGAACACGAGAAACGCGAGCAAGAACGCCTGCCGATAACTGGCGGCGGCGGCGGCGGCAATCCCGGCGAAGATGTACACCGCGCCATAGGTCGCAAAATGCCGCGACAACGGACGCTGTATCTTGCGAAGTCGCTGAATTGTCGGGGCGACCGCCTCCGCTTGTTCATCGCCATTGGGCAGTATATTGAGGATTTGCGCGTCCTCGAGAACAGCGCCAAGACCCAATACCGACATCAGCCCGCGCTTCACCATGTCCGCGGGAAAGGTGACGGCTACATCACGAAAGAGACGTCTGCCGCTGTCGCCGTAGGCCTGTGTCATATACATCGCCGGATACGTATGGCCGGTACGTTGCGCATAGGCGTTAATGGAAGCGATGACAACAGGATCGAAACTGGCGCTCCCGAAATCATAATCAACACTGTACAACCCCGCGTTCTCCTCCGCGTGTGTCATTATTCCCTGGATAAGCGTGTGCGCGCTCGTAGCGCCCGGCGCCGCCCTGTCTGTGCGCAATGCGGGAAGCGCCGCGAGGGAGAAAGCGCACAAGAGCGCCAGCGCCGCAACAATGCGCCACCGCAAGAATCGGGAGTGGGGGGGAGACGCCCCCGCGAGAACGATGAAAAGCGCAGGCGGCAGACAAACAATCACGTCCTGACGAAACCCATACCCAAGACCAATGACAGCGCCACACAATATCGAGAGAACAACAACTTGTTTTTGTGAGCGCTGTTTCTGCAACAGCATCCCAATGAAAAACAGGGCGGCAAGTATGAAGGGCGTTTTGCCGAAATCACGCAGGGACGGCGCCATCGCCAAAAATGCCGGCGCACTGGCAATCACAAGGGCAACGGCTGTTGCCGCCAACGGCGTCAGTACAAGGCGGAACAGCCCGTAAACGGCGATCATGGCGGTCACATACAACAGCAAGCAGGCCAGATGAAAACTGCGCGTACTCACGCCAAACAGACGAAACACAATGCCAACGTAATAAAAGAGTCCATAGTGCATCTCAAAAAATGGGTCGGGATTGTAAACGTCCGAACACTGTTCCGGGTACGCGTCTGAAGGAATCTCAGTAATTTCAGAGGCCAGAAAGGGGGATAGAAGCGGAAACTCCTCATCCAGACACGCCGTCCGGCCCATTCCAAGTCCAGCGGCAAAGAGCACCGATTGCTCCATGAACGATAAAAGGTTCTGTGAATCCAGGAGTAGTGTGTCGTCATGTTCCGACATGCTGCGCCAGCCCAGCCACGTGGAAAACAGAATCACCACGCTAAGCAGAAAAGCCTCTTTTAGGTATGTTCGACGGAAGCGAAAGGGCACGGAACTTGACTCCTGTCTGTGCAACATTGCCAAAATGCTTCTTATGCCTTTGCCGCGCAGGCTTTCCCAAAAAAGCATGCATGTATAACGCGGGCCAACCACACCGGTTGAAGCGTCCGCCATAATACGGCTACACTCATGTTCCAGGAAAAGATATTCTGACATGATGTCCCTCGTATTTCAACCCATACGCTGCGAAAAAGAAAGACAACGCAATGGACCAACACTATCGGTATTACCGCGACGTCTTCGCTGAGCGCCCCATGCCCTTCGCTTTTGTTGATCTGGACCGTTTTGATCGCAACGCCGACACGGTGTTGCGCCGCGCTGGCAGGATGCCTGTGTGTCTCGCATCGAAATCCATCCGATGCGCGCCGCTGCTCAAACGCCTGCAAGCCCGTTCTCCCCGTTTTCATTCCATCCTCGCCTACAGCGCCTGTGAGGCGGTGTTCCTGTGCAACCAGGGATTCGACAATATCATTGTCGCCTATCCGGTATGGAGCGAAGCGCGGACATCCGGCATTGCCGACATGGTGCGCGCGGGCAAGACGCTGGCGCTTATGGTGGACTGCGCCGAACACGCGGACTACCTGGAGGCGCTGGGCCGGGAAACACAGACGGTTATCCCGGTGTGCATGGATGTTGATATGTCCAGCGCGTATCCCCGACTGCATTTCGGCGTGTTGCGTTCAGGCATCACTACTCCCGCGCAGGCCCTGGCGCTGTGGGAGCATATTCGGGGTTGCGATCATCTACGCCTGGACGGCGTGATGGGCTACGAGGCGCAGATAGCGGGGGTGCAGGACGCCCCGCCCGCTTCTTTTTTGAAGAATCAACTGGTGCGGACGCTGAAGCAACGCTCGATACGCGAACTCGCCGCGCGCCGCGGGGCTGTTGTTCACGCACTGCGCGAGGCGGGATGCGGATTACGTTTCGTAAACGGCGGCGGCACTGGCAGCATCGAGTCCACCATTGCCGAAGAGGTTGTAACCGAGGTAACGGTGGGGTCGGGATTCTATTCGCCCGCGCTGTTTGACCATTATACCCAATTCAGGCATGAGCCGGCTGCCGCTTTCGCCATCGAGATTGTACGGCAACCCGCGCCAACAACATACACCTGCCAGGGCGGCGGCTATGTGGCCTCGGGCGCCGCCGGAGCGGACAAACTGCCGCGACCCTGGTTGCCCGAGGGCGCAAAACTCACCGCCAACGAAGGCGCGGGCGAAGTGCAGACGCCCATCATTTACGCCGGAACTGAACCGTTGTCTCTGGGCGCGCCCATATTCATGCGCCACGCCAAGGCGGGCGAACTATGCGAACGTTTTAATACGCTGCTCCTTGTGTCCAATGGCGAAATCGTGGACGAAGTAAACACGTACCGCGGCGAGGGACTATGTTTTCTGTAAAGTGCCGCGCTTCATCCGAGACGTCACACGAAAGAAGGGGCCTTTGCGATACGGCATCGCCCGTGGCGGCATTCATCGGAGTCACTTTGGGGTTGCGGGTAGTGCCCGCTTTGGAACAGTGTCATCCGACAGCGTTCACGTATGCCTCAGGCCGCGCCCAGCAGCAGACTGATGCGCAGATACAAGAACCATAACATGCGCGCGGTGAGGAGCAACACCACGATAAATCCTATTGCGCCGAGAATGTTGCTTGTAATGCGGTTGCGCCGTTCGCCCATGGTACTTTTTCTGTTGGCGAGCCAGAGCAGTGTTCCCGCCATCAACGGGTTGCCGATGACAGTCATGGCCTGACCGAATATCATGAGGTTGATTGGCGGGATTCTGAACAGCAGGCCGATAGTCGCCATGGTGAATCCGGTTGTCAATACGCCCACGGTAAAAATCCGCGGCCAGAAATCGCTGAACTTTCCGGGCAACCCGAGTCCATCGGCCAGGGCCGTGCCGCCGATCATGGAGTTGATCAGGAACGGATTCAGCGCCACCGGGATCAGCCCGATGCAGAACACGTAAAACGCCGTAGCGCCCAACAGCGGACGCAGGGTCATGGCGAGGGTAGCAATATTGTCGGCGGGCTGCCCGAGGATGACGGTGCCCGCGGTGGCCATGATAGTGGCGCTTACGAAGGTGAGTACGCACACGCCCGCGATGGAGTCGCCTATGCCGCGATCATAGTCGTCCTTGCCCCAGCCCTTTTCACACACCAGATTGCCTTGAAAAAATGCGCCCGCCATCGAAAAGGTGGTTCCCACCAACGAGGCGATCAAAACCATCGGGTCTGTGATGGCGCCTTCCACGATGCGCGGGATGCCCAGCGCGAAGCCCTCGGGAATGCCTGGAATCAACCCCTTCAACATTCCCAGCACGTTGGGCCCGGCTACGAACAAATTGATCAGGAACGAGACCAACACCACACCCACCATCACTTTCATGATTCTCTCGATGTTCTTGAAAATATGCTGCGCCCGAAACAGGAAGGTCATCAGTACCAGATTCAGCAGCGCCATGGACACGATCTGGAAGGGGAGCGTATACCCTTCAGGCGCAAGGGCGCCCATGGCCAGCGCGACGGCGAGATTGTTGGAGAACTGAAACGCGCCACAGGTGAGACACAGCACAAGTCCCAGCAGCGCGGCAAAGGGACGCCCCACTTCCTGAGCGAGTACCGTGAAATGGGACGCGCCATTTACGACGCCCGACCGCGCCGACATGGTCATGAACGTACCCATCAGTATACCCGCCAGCGCCAGCAGCCAGAGCAGCTCGTAGCCGTAGGTGGCGCCTACATTCGCGCTGATCACCAGGCTGCCCGGCCCGAAGACGACACATGCGGTTATTAAGGCCGGACCGATGGTGCGCCACCAGGGGGGACGCACGACAGCGCCATTTTCCAGATTGTTCTCGGACATAATACAACTCCCGTGTCTACATACAAAGTATCAGTAAGCGAAGAGCGACAGACTCAATCTATCACGAAAGCAGTGAAGGCATCAAGCCTGACGCTCTTGCTGGTTCGCGCGCTGCGCATAGGAGCGGTAAACATTGATCTCGGCCCTTGCTTTATTCTACAGTCTTAAAATAGATTTCTGTTGGTTTCTGATTTCTATGTACATGGCGAACAATAAAAGGAGGAGTAGTTATGGCTGAAATAGATGGTTTTCTTACGCTTATGGTCGAGAAAAAGGCGTCTGACTTGCATTTCTGTACTGGCTGCAAGCCAATCTTGCGTATAGACGGCGACGTAATACCCTTGCAGGAGGAACTCGTCACAGCGCAACGCGCCAGAACCCTGCTCTATGAAATTATGCCCAAGCGCAACGAAGACGAATTCAACAGGACCCACGATACCGATTTCGCTTATGACATACAGGACTATGGCAGATATCGCGTAAACATTTTTATGGACAGGCGGGGGATGTGCGGCGTTTTTCGTCTTATCCCTTCTGAATTACTTACCATGGAAGACCTGGGCTTGCCCACTCCCGTCAAAAAATTCTGCAACCTGCGCAAGGGCTTGGTGCTTGTGACAGGCCCCACAGGCAGCGGCAAGTCAACTACGCTCGCCGCTATGATAGACCATATCAATGAAAAACGCAGCGAACACATCATTACCATTGAAGACCCTGTTGAATTCGTGCATGAGAGTAAACGCTGCCTTGTAAATCAACGGGAAATTCACACCCACACAGCCAGTTTTTCCACGGCTCTGCGCGCCGCATTGCGCGAAGACCCCGACATCGTGCTGGTGGGCGAGATGCGCGACCTGGAAACAACACATATTGCCATTGAGACCGCAGAGACGGGCCATCTGGTGTTCGGAACGCTTCATACTACCACGGCCATTTCAACAATTGACCGGCTGATAGACCAGTTTCCGTCAAGCCAACAACAGCAGATTCGCACCATGCTGGCGTCCTCTCTGAAAGGAGTTGTCGCGCAGAACTTGATCAAAAAACGCGAAGGCGGCCGCATAGCGGCACTGGAAATCCTTGTTGTGAATCAGGCGGTATCCGCCCTGATTCGCGAATCCAAGCTGCAACAGATCATGAGCGTCATGCAAACTGGTAAAAAGGAAGGCATGACAATTCTAAACCAGGAACTTGTACGTCTGGTGGAAACGAAGGTCGTGACCGCTGAAGACGCTTATTGGGCGGCGCCCGACAAGGAAGACTTTATCAAACGTGTTCCTGATTGCCTTGGCTCATCGGGCGGACGGTTTGTGCCGCCAGAAGAATACTAGCCCGGATATTTCACCAGATTTCTGTTGCGCCGTTGATACAAAGAACGGTGCTCAACCGTCGCCTAACCGCTCGTAGAGCGCGACAATCTCTTCCTCGGCCTTTTCAAATGCGGTTGTTGCCATCGGGGCGAATTGCGTACCGGCGCCTTCAAGAATAATGTTGCGGCTTTTTTCGTGTGAGAACGCGTCCTTGTAACAGCGCTTGGAGCGCAGCGCGTCGTAAACATCGGCAATGGCCATAATCCGCGCCGCCACGGGAATGGCGTCGCCCGCCAGGCCGTCGGGATATCCATTGCCGTCCCAGCGTTCATGGTGGGAACGGGCAATCTCGATGCCCATGCTCACGAAGGCGTTGTCTGGGAACTGCGCGGCCACAGATTGCAGCGTTTCCGCGCCGATTGTTGTGTGCGTTTTCATAATGGAAAATTCTTCGGGCGTCAGTTTTCCCGGCTTGAGCAGGATGGTATCGGAAATGCCTACCTTGCCAATATCGTGCAGCGGGCTGGTATGAAAAATATTCTCCACAAAGATGTCGTTGATGATGTCCGAATGCTCATCGCACCGTTGCAATGTTGCGGCCACAACTTTGCACACGCCGCGCACACGTTCCATGTGTGTGCCCGTGTCGTCGTCGCGCGATTCCGACAGCTTCGCCAGCGCGACGATCATGCTGCGCTGCGCCTGGGAAATCTCGCGTACTTTAAGCGCTACCAGTTCCTCAAGATGAAGACTGTGCCGTTCCAGTTCTGATTGCAGACGCCGGAGCTCGAGGTGTGTCTTGACCCGCGCATTCACTTCCTTGAATTCGAAGGGCTTTGTCACATAATCCACGCCGCCCGCGTTAAAGGCCTCCACTTTGTCGTCCGTATCAATCAGCGCGCTGATAAACAGTACCGGGATTTTCCGTAGTTGCGGGTCTTCTTTCAAGCGACGGCAGACTTCATAGCCGTCCATGTCGGGCATGTTGATATCCATCAGGATTAACTCGGGCGCATGCGCGGCGGCCTGGGCCAATGCCTCGACGCCACTGGACGCCGTACAGACGGCATAGCCCATGCGCTTGAGCCGCTCGCCCAGCATTCGCACGTTCTGCGGCATGTCGTCAACCACAAGAATATCAATATGCTCGCTCATCGCTTTTCCTTCCTGATTCTGTTTTTTCAAGCGCCGCACAGCACAACCGCAAACAACCCGGTTCATCTTCATATAACAGCCAAACAACATGACCGTCAGCGCCGCTCTCGGGGCCAATCATTTCCCGGTCGGCCTCAACGGTCACGTATTCGTCGCCAGCCGGGGCAAATGAATGAAAAAGGTCGTTCCCGCGCCGGGCGCGCTGTCAATCTCGATACCGCCGCGATTCTGTTTCACAATGCCGTATACCGTGGCCAGCCCAAGCCCGGTGCCTTCCCCATGTTTCTTGGTGGTGAAAAAGGGTTCGAAGATGTGTGCAAGCGTGTTCGCGTCCATGCCGCAACCGGTATCACGCACGGTAATCGTTACATAGTCGCCGGGAGCAATATTAACATGGTTTACGCTGGATGCATCATCCATAAGGGTATTGCTTGTTTTGATAAGCAATTCGCCGGCGCCGTTAATGGCGTCGCGGGCGTTCACGCATAAATTCGCCAGTATCTGGTCCACCTGGGACGGGTCCATGCGCACCGGCCAGAGCGCGTCTTCCGGTTCCCAGGTCAGTTGGATGTTTTCGCCAACAAGCCGTTGCAGCATGTTAACCATGCCGCCCACGGTCTGGTTCAAATCCAAACGAACAGGCTTGACTTTTTCCTTACGCGAAAAGGCCAGCAGTTGACGGGTCAATACCGCTGAGTGCTGCGCCGCCTTGCGCGCTTCCTCGAGGTCGGCGTGCAGTGTTGTGGCCGGTTCCACCTGGTCCAGCGCCATTTCGATGTTGCCGATAATGATGCCCAGCATATTATTGAAATCGTGGGCCACGCCCCCGGCCAGCCGCCCCACGGCCTCCATATTTTTCGCCTGATTGAAGTGTTCCTGAATCATTGCCTTTTCCGCCGCCGCCCGCCTGCGCTCGGTGATGTTTTCATGAGCGACAATCACCCGCCGGGGGCCTTCGCCGGTAAATGGCGTAACACGCCCGATAAACCATCGCTGCTCATCCGGTGAATGGCACGGATACTCCAACTCGAAGAAGTGGCGCTTGCCCGAAAGCACCTCCCGGA
>SLFT01000032.1 GCA_007124105.1 Candidatus Hydrogenedentota bacterium
ACGGCGTTGCTACTGTTGTTTTAACCGACAGCCGCGTCAGCTATTCGAGTAATGCCGCTATACGTTGAAAGTTCGGGCGCAGCGCCGTATAGGCGGCGCGGTACTCTTCGAGCCAGGTGTCATAGACGTCGGCAGCGGCTTCGTCGGGTTCCACGCGGTCGGTTTCCCGAATAATGGCGTCGCAGGCTTCTCCCACGCTTGCGTAGCACCCCGCCCCCACTCCGGCCAGGATGGCGGCGCCGTAGGCGGGCCCTTCGTCCACGTTGATTCTGGCGATGGGGATGCGTCCGCTATCGGCCATGATCTGGCGCCAGAGCGCGCTGCGCGCGCCGCCGCCCGAGGCCCGGGACACACTGAGCGGCACGCCCATCTCGCGCATGATGTCCAGACTGTCCCGCATCCCGAAGGCGACCCCCTCGAGCACGGCCCTGGCCATGTACGCTTTGTCGTGCCGCAGGGACAACCCGATAAACGCGCCCTTGGCGCAGGGGTCTTTGTGCGGTGTTCGTTCGCCTGTCAGATACGGCAGAAACAGCAGGCCCTCTGCACCCGCAGGAACGGCCCCCGCCATCTCGGTGATGTATTCATAAGCGTCCCGTCCTGTTTTGGACGCCATGTCGCGCTCTTCCCTGCACAGTGTGTTTCGGAACCACTGCAACGCGCCGCCCGCGCTGAGCATGACGCCCATGACATGCCACGCGCCGGGCACGGCATGACAGAAGGTGTGTACACGCCCTTGGGGGTCCGCCGACACATCCTCGGAAAATGCGAATACCACGCCGCTGGTGCCCAGCGACGAGGACACCACCCCGGGCCGCACAATGCCGCAGCCCACGCCGCCCGCGGCCTGGTCGCCGCCGCCCGCGGCCACGGGGATGCCGGCGGGCAGGCCGGTCTTCGCCGCGATTGCCGGCAACAGCTTCCCGGTGATTTCGGGGCCTTCATAAGCCTTGGGCATGAGCGCGCTGTCAATGTCTAACAGCGACATGAGACCGGTATGCCAGCATCGGTTTTTCACGTCAAAGAGAAGCGTCCCCGAGGCGTCGGCCACATCGGTGGCGTATTCGCCGGTAAGCGCCCACCGAATATAGTCTTTTGGCAACAGCACTTTTCTCGTCTTTTCGAAAAGCGCGGGTTCGTTGTCGCGCAGCCATAGAATTTTGGGCGCGGTGAACCCGGTGAGCGCCGGGTTGGCGACCATTTCCACCAAGGCCGCCTCTCCCCCGGCCTTCTCGGTGATGGCGGCGCATTGCGCGGCGGTGCGCTGGTCGCACCACAACAAGGCGGGCCGCAACACATTGTTTTCGGCATCCAGGAACACCGAGCCATGCATCTGTCCGGTAAGTCCTATGGCCACGACATTCTGGCTGTCCACCTTCGCTGCCAGTTCGCTCAGCGCCTCGATGGTTGCCTTGCGCCAATCGGCCGGGTCCTGTTCCGCCCAGTTCGGTTTTGGGCTGTGCAGGGGATATTCGCGCAGCGCCGAGGCGAGCAGCGTACCCGCCGCGTCCATTGCGATAGCCTTGGCGCCGCTGGTGCCCACATCCACGCCTATGACAATTGGATTGCTCATGGTATTTCCTTTCGATTCTAAGTTCGGGTTCTACTGCTCAAACAATAATTTCGCCGTCAATCAAACGGCGCAAGTATTCCGCGTAACCGCTGTCCCCCATCTGTTCACAGGTCTTCCGCAGATCGTCCATGTCTATCCAGCGTTGGCGCAGCGCGATCTCTTCGAGACAGGCTATTTTAAGGCCCTGGCGTTCTTCCACGGCCTGTACATACATGTTCGCGTCCATCAGGCTGCGGATATTGCCGGTATCCAGCCAGGCGATGCCGCGTCCCAGGAACTCCACTCGCAATTGTCGCTGTTCCAGGTACAGCCGGTTCAAGTCGGTTATCTCGAGTTCGCCGCGCGCGCCGGGTTTCAGTGAACGGGCCATTGAGACAACCTGTTCGTCATAGAAGTACAGTCCCGGAACGACATAGTTGCTTTGGGGGCGCTTCGGCTTTTCCTCGATGCCCACAACGTTCATGTTCTCGTCAAATGCCAGTACGCCGTATCGTTGCGGGTCGCGCACGTAATAGGCGAACACCAATCCCCCCGTTTCCAGTTGCGCCGCCTTCTGCAAGGTATCCGTCAACCCCTGTCCATATAGAATGTTGTCGCCAAGCACCAGCGCCACCGGTTCGCCGGCGCAGAAGTCCGCGCCGATAATGAAGGCCTGGGCCAGTCCCTCCGGACGCGGTTGTTCCGCATAAGACAGGGAAATGCCGAATTGCGCGCCGTCGCCGAGCAACCGTTTGAAAAGCGGCAGGTCGTGGGGCGTACTGATGAGAAGTATCTCGCGGATGCCCGCTATCATCAACAGGCTGAGCGGATAATATACCATTGGCTTGTCGTACACCGGCAACAGCTGTTTACTCAGCGACATGGTAAGCGGATGCAGTCGCGTACCCGCGCCGCCCGCCAGCACAATTCCCTTCATGGATATGGCTCTCCTCCAGGTTGGCGCACGATTGGCGTCGTGCGCTCTACCAGCATAGCAGTAAGACCCGGCGACAGGCAAAAACGCGACAATAGCCATTGCGCATGTGTCTGGAGCCGGTTGCCTTACAACAACCTGCGCTTACGCAATGGCGTCAACCAGTTTCCCCGCTTCCAGTCGAAACATCACATCGGGCTTCACGCTGTCCATCGGCTGGTGACTGACCAGTAGAATGGTCGCGCCGGCGCGACGACGCGCATCGAGCGCGGCCAGCACAACCGTGGCGCTCTCTACGTCCAGGTTCCCTGTCGGTTCATCGGCCAGGATCACTGCCGGATTCGTGAGCAAGGCCCTTGCCAGGGCGCAGCGCTGCCGTTCGCCGGTGGACATTTCGCCTGGACGATGACGAGCGCGGTGGGTGATCCGCAATTCGTCCATGAGCGCCCGGGCGCGTTGTGGCGCGCCTGATACTTGTTGTGTAAGCATGGGCAGCAGCACGTTTTCATAAGCGCTGAGATAAGGCGTCAGATGGAACAACTGAAACACCACGGCGACCTGTCGCGCGCGCATGGCTGCGCGTTCAGCCTGACGCATGGTATGAACCGGGTTGTCCGCCACATAAACAGCGCCGCTTGTGGGCGCGGCCAGGCCGGCGCACAGATTGATGAGCGTGGTCTTGCCGCTGCCTGACGGGCCGCACAACAGCGCAAGCCGCCCCTCGGCAACGTCAAGGGACACCGTATCCAGCGCATGAACCGTTTCGTTGCCGCGTTTATAACGTTTCGAGACATTTTCCAAACGAATCATGGCTGTGTTTCTCCCAGTACTTCCGCCGGGTCGCGCAACAGCGCGCTCATAATGGGCGGCAGGGCGAATAGCATGGCCGCCAGCGTCGTGATTGGCAGCAGCAGCGCCAGCGTCGTCACGGGGGTGAGCGGCGCTGTCTCGGCGACAACGCCGGACCAGGTCGTAACGGCGCGTCCGGTCAGACAGCCCGCCGCGGCGCCGACAAGGGCGTACAGCAACGGCTTGCCCAGGAGCAGCCCGAGTATGCGCGCGTCGGAAAAGCCCAACGCGCACAGGACGCCTATTTCGTGGCGCCGCGCCGATACATTTTGATAGGTCAGCCCCCATAGCGCCGCCGCCGCAACCACCAACGCGCCCACCAGCACCGCCAGTTGGATGCGCGCCACCAGCGCCCGCTGATGATGCCGAGCGAGCAACAATGAATAATAAGGTTCCACCTGCACGTCGGGCAATGTTGCTTCAATACTGTCGCGCACCATGGCGACAATGTCCCGCGCGTCGGCGGGACACTGGCAGGCGAGCGCGTCAATGGCGTTTATCCGGCCCGGACGGTCCAGCAGTTCCTGGGCGTCCCGCAGATGAATAAACACGCGGATGTCTTCCGGTACGGCGCCGTATTCCGGCAGCACCCGCGCTATCTCGAAGTCGCGGCCCAGAATACGCATCCTCTCCCCCACGCTCTTGTTCAGGCCGCGCGCGACGGCCGCGCCCATGAACGCTTGACCGCGCGGCACAACATACGAGGTCGGCATCGGGTCTTTTACCGTTCCCGCCCGGGTTGATTGGCCCAGTACGCCTGTCAGCACCACCGTGTACTCCTCAACGCGCGTGGTGTGTTGCAGTTTGCCCACGAAATGTTGCGCCAGGATAAGGCGGCCCTCCGCCAGCCGCGTCACGTATTCCTCGGGCATGTCGGGCCCTTCGTAATCCAGCGCCTGATACCGAGCCCGGTCGGCGGCGGCAGGAAGTATCAACACGTTAAAGCCCATCTCTTTCATCAGCGCCCGCGTCGCGTCCACCGACGCCGCGCCAAGGTCGGCCATGGCCACGTACAACGCCACCGACGCGGCCACCACCAGCAGACACGCCAGTGTGTTCCAGCGCGAGTGCCACATCTCGCGCAGCAGCAACCGGTGCATGGTTAACGGGTTGGATGATGATGTCATAAATGCTTTCGCCTGATTCATAAATCGTTGTTGCGTGGGTGTTCATGGCGGCGCGATTGCGCTGGTCTCATTAGCGGCTGCGCAGCCGCACATACACCACTGACAAGGCAAGCACAGCCACAAGGCCCAACAACGAAAGGGTTGTAAACGCCACAGTATTCAGGGTCTTTTGCCCACTGGGCATTTCCGTGTAAATGGATGCGAGTTTATCGCCCAGCGGCATTTCCATATAGCCCATCGGCGCGTCCAGGTTAATATAACGTTGTGCATAGTCTTCTTCCCAGAACATGGGTAGATCGAAACCGAACGTAGTGGCCTGTTGCAGACAGGTACAAGGAACCATAAGCCGGTTAAGCAGGCGATCAAGCTCCCGCTCCGAAATGGCGTCGCCCACAAGGGTCGGCAACAGCAGCCGTCCCCG
>SLFT01000122.1 GCA_007124105.1 Candidatus Hydrogenedentota bacterium
AAGCATAACTGTTGCGGCGAGTTTTACACGCGTGGTAGTACCTCCCAGACGCCACAGCAAGGCCGCGCCTGCGCAGAACAGAAGCAGCGACACCGCGAGAATAGCGTTGTGCGCGCCCAGTCGCGGCAGCAGAATGAATCCGCCGGCAATGGCCCCGCACACGCCGCCGAAGGTATTGGCGCCGTACACAAGGCCCACGTTTCTGCCCATGCGCGTATCGGATGTGCTGTAAACGCGCAAGATTAACGGAAAAGCAAAACCGAAAAGAAATGTCATGGGAAACAGGGTAAGGAAAGACAATACGAACGTGCCTCGTGAAACAGCGGCCCAGTCGGCGCGAACGGCGCGGCTCATTTCGATAAAGCGCTCGGGCAGCCCGGCTGTCCAGATAGTCATGGCCACAACGCACGCCGCCAGCAGCATCAGCACGGCGCCCACAACGCCGGGACGTTTCGATAGTCGGTCGGCAACAAACGCCGCGCACACGCCCCCCGCCGCAATGCCGCACAAGAACGCGGTCAGCATGGTGGTGTAGGCATAGGTGGTGCCCAGGAAAACAATGGCCAGCAGACGCGTCCAGACAACCTCGAGCGCCAATCCGCTGAATCCGCATACAGCGGTTGCGGCGAGCAATATCCCGCCCGGGAGCGGCGCGGATGCATCCTGGCGCGCGAGGTCGGTTGCATACGGCTGGAGCGGCACAGCCGGAAATTCCTGGTCTGGCGCTGGCGCGGACGCTACAGGTTCGAAAAGCAGTGAGACAACGATGGCGCCCAGCCCGGCGAAAAGGTTCAGCGCGAAGCCGACGAGTGTGGCGCGGGTATACCCCAGTGCGGCAATCAGGACGAATCCGGCGAAAAAACAGCCCAATACGGCGCCAAAGGTATTAGCGGCATACAATGCGCCAATGCGCCGGCCCAGGGAATTGTTGTTTCCTGCCACGAATCGGGCAAGCAGCGGCAATGTTGTGCCCATGAGCGTGACCGGCACACAAAGCAGGACGAGGGTCAACAACGCCCTGAACACAATGCCCGTGCCCCGCGAAAAATCGAATGTCCGCAACAGGATGGGCGCTACAGGTTCGAGCGCGGGCAGTGCGACAATGAATACACATGCCCAGACGCCGATGACAATTTCAAACAGTCCGTAATAGCGCAACGGGTATCGTGTACGGTCCGCCAGTTTTCCGCCCAGCAGGCTGCCCGCGCCCAGACCCAGGAAGAAAATACTGAGGGCTGTGCTGACCGCGTAGGCGGTTGTGCCGAAAATGAGGGCAAGTTTACGCGTCCACACCACCTGGTAAATGAGGCCACAGGAACCCGACGCAAAAAAGAAGAGCAGTACGCATGCCAACGCGATATGGAACTGACGGCGAGCGTTCCAAGTGTTGCTCGCTTGGGATGATGTGCGCATGCGTGTCTCTCCGGGGCTAATCAAAACCATTTCTCGTGAGGCGGCTCGGGCTCATAGTTCTCCAGGTACGCATAGGCGTCCTCGGGCGTGGCGCATACATGATAAAGGTCTTTGTGGGAAGCTTTGATGAAATGGTCGGCAATAAGAGCATCGAAAAAGGCAAAGAGATTGTTGTAGATGCCGTTGATATTGAGAAATATGCAGGGCTTGTGATGATACCAGAGTTGTTTCAGTACCAGCGCTTCCATAACCTCTTCCATGGTGCCGAAACCGCCGGGGAGCGCAATAAATGCGTCGGCGCGTTGCGCCATGGTCTGTTTACGCTCGCTCATTGTTTCTGTAACGATCAGCTCATCCGCTTCGCGGTAGGCAAGTTCAAGTTCCACCAGTTTTTCGGGGATAACGCCTATTACCGGGCCGCCGTTATTCTGATGCACCGCCCGGGCGCATACGCCCATAAGGCCCACAGCGCCCGCGCCGTAGACCAGTGCATCGCCATGTTCTGCTATCAGTGTGCCCAGCCGATGCGCCGCGTCGTGATACACGGCGTCTACGGCGCTGCTGCTTGAAGCGTATACGCAAATTGTTTTCACTGGCTTAATCGCTCCTTTCAAATACGCCGATGGTTTCCACGTGCGGCGTATGGGGAAACATATCAAGGGCGGCTGTGGAAATCAAGGCCCAGCCGCTCGCGACCAATTCGTGCGCGTCACGGGAAAAGGTTGCGGGGTTGCAGGACACATATATGATGCGCCGCGCTTTCGCCTCCGCAAGCGATTTCATTATCGGTTTCGCGCCGACGCGCGGCGGATCGAGAAGTATCACGTCCCAGGTATTCTGCGCAATCAGTGCGGCCATGGTCGCTTCATCGCCGCATTGGTACGTGTCGGGCGCGCGCTTGTTGGCGGCGGCAATGGCTGCATGCGCGTGGTCTACGCCAATTATCCGGCAATGGTTCGCATAATGCAGGCTTAAGTTTCCGTTGCCGCAGTAAAGGTCGAGCAGACTGGATGCGTCGCCAATGCGCTGGTCTGTTTCGCGTCGCAACATGCGGTTCAAAAGCAGGCTGGCCTGGCTGAAGGCGCCGTTGACGATTGGAACGCCGTCAAAGATGAACTGGGCCCGTCCGTCGCTCGCGGCGAAATCGGTCAGCGGGAACCGCGCCTGTACCGCTTCCGACGGCTCACGCAACCACACCAGCGTCTCGTCGCCTTCCGGATTGACAGTAACATGAATGTTGCCCCGTATTCCAAGAGGACGCAGTGCTTCGAGCGCCTCATTCAAGCGCTTATGGTTTAACGGACACGGCGGCAGCGGGACAACGTCATGGGTGCGCGGCGCATAATAGCCAAGGTTTTCAGCATCTCCATGAAATATTGCCCGAGTGCGGTATGCCGTGCGCAATGCCGGATTCTCCACAAAGGCAACTTCTGTTGATATGCCGCCAATACGACGGAGGCTTTCCGCGACAATGCGTTGTTTCCATTGTCCCTGGGCTGGATAAGAAAAATCGTGCCACGCGCAAACTGGTGCGCAGTCCCGTTCCGCGCATGCCGATTGTTGGATGCGGAACGGCGATGGCGTCAACATTTCCAGCAGCCGTGCCCATAACGCTTTTTTGGAGCGGCGATAGATGCGCGCGCGAACTGTATCGCCAGGCAATGTTCCTGAAACAAAACAGGCGATGTCGTTATACCTGCCGATTCCGTCGCCGCCGTGCGCCACGGCGGTAATGGCGATTTCGATATCGGGAGTGGAGGACTGCGGCGAAGCCATGTTAGACCCTTAAACAAAACGCCCCGTTCCGGCGTGAAACCGAAACGGGACGCAATCTTGTTGCTTATCTGCTATTTGCCTACGCTGGCTTTCCATGCGGCGTGGCTGCCGCGGGGCGCTTTGACAAACTTGCCCGCTTTCAGATAACGGGTGCATACCTTGACGCGGCGTACGCGTCCGTTTTCATCCATCACGCGCACTGTCTGAAGGTTCGGCTTCCAGCGACGTTTGGATATGCCCGTAACGTTCTGACCGATGCCGCCTTCACGTTTCGCTTTACCGCGCCGGACAACGCGATTGCCAACCTGCGGACGTTTGCCGCTATATTCACATACTCTGGCCATAATAATTTCCTTCATTGCTATGGTAAACGCGTCGGGTCGCGACGCTCGCGAATGGTGATAGAAAGGAAGCAGAACTATAGCACATAGCGCTCTAAAAAGCAAATTTCTGCCATACCTGTCTTGCAACGGCTCGTGCGCGCCTGACTTCACGGCCGTAGCGACGAGGCCGGCAACGGCGGACAACTGGATTTTTCACAACGCCCTGTTTTCATGCCGGCACTTTAATCAAGCAGTTGCGGGTCCACTTCGACGGCGTCCGCTATGTCCAATGCCTGTTCTGGCACGGGCTGTTTTCTTCTGGCGCCGCCCGCAAACACCTGCTGCAAGTGATGCAGGCTGGTCTTGCGGATTTGTTGCCACATGAAATAAGTCAGGTGACGTACAGCCGCTTTGGGCAGTTTCTCGAAACTGACGAGCATGCCGTACCGTTCCTGCCCTTCGGGGTCTTTGTCCAACGCTTGTTCGGACAAGCGCATAACGTGGGCCGTCACTGTATGCTCGGGATATTCCGGCAGTACCAGGCGCAGCTCTACATCCGTGCCGACGGCGAATTTATCCGCGGAGAGCAGGTGGGCGGCTTCCATGCTGATATTGGTAAACTCCGCGTCAACAAAATGCTGCCCATCCTTGCTTCGGATAACCGTTTTTGCCGTATAGGGAACGCGCCAGGAAATGCGCCGATGGTCAAACTGCGTGTTGACATTCCGGCTCAAGTATAATTCGGTCTTTTCCTTGCCAACAGATTCCACCGCCTGCATGTAAAAAAATGTCCTGGGATGGCTGTCGGGAATTTCCAATTGGACTTGGGTGCCGGGCCGTAGCGCGATCGTCTCGTCAAAGGCAAGACATAGACAGCCGTTATCAAGCCAATATTTTATTCGGGCTTTTTCACGGCGCGTGGCGCCTATGGCAAGGTACACCGGTTCATTTTTTTTGAGTTGTAGTGTCATTCCCCAGATATCGCTTTCAAAAAAAGTTGCGTTCAGTTGCCTATATCATACCACATAAAGCGCCCGTAATATGCAACTTGTATCTTCCTTTCGGCAAATGCTTGGAAAATATGCGTATACGCGGCAGTTTGTCGTATAATGAAACGTCAGTAGCCGAGCAAGCCTTGGAAGAAAGTACAGAACAAAAAAGGAGACGCTAATCATGGCAGCAAAGAAGAACAAGAAACCCAGTGATGTATTGTCTGAAGTGTTTAATCGTACTGTTGAAGTGATGGGCGATCTCGCCGCGGCGACGACTTCGGCGTCGGTAAATACATCGCTTGCCAGCGCGCGTTATCTGGTCAAATTCCAAAAGAGCTCTACCAAAGCCGGAT